>JASFRE010000241.1:0-7029 GCA_050115055.1 Candidatus Eiseniibacteriota bacterium
AATGACCCGACGCAGGGGCTCGATCATGGCGATCGTGATGATCGCCGCGACCACCCTCACGGCGGCCCACGGTCCGGGCTGCGCGGCCCAGCCGCCGGGACGGCGCGGCTTCGACCGCCAGCGCATGGACGGCATGCGCGCGCAGATGGAGGCCATGCGGGCACTTGACATCGAGACCCGCTGGGCCGTTCTGGGCCTCGGTCTGGAACTCGCCCCGGCCAAGATCGATAGCCTCAGGGCGCCGTTCGTGGAGGCCTGGACCCATCGCGCATCGATCCTCGGCCAGTCGGATGGCGATCGGAACTGGGACGCGATCCGGGACGAGTTCGAGGACATGCGTGACGCCCTGGACGCGCGGATCCAGGCCGTGCTGGACGAGGACGAGCTCGCTGCCTTTCGCGACGCGATGAAGGCGCTCGACAGGCGGCGGCCGCGGATGCCGTGAGATCGGATCCTCGAGGCGGGGACATGACGCGCGGTGGTGGCGGGATCCAGGTGTAAGGTGGCAGGCCCGGCAGGAATCGAACCTGCAGCCCCCGGTTTTGGAGACCGGTGCTCTGCCAATTGAGCTACGGGCCTACCGTGTTGGAACGTGGGAGGATAGGTGACGCTACCGGCCCGCGTCAAGGGCCTCTTTCCGGGGGCACGATCCGGAGCTCGCGGCGGCTGCTTCCCGGTGTCGAATGAGCGCACCAGCACCGTCCCGAGCTGTTGATCCGGCTTACTGCCTCCGGTCCCCCACGCCAAGTTGCACGAGCATGCGCACGTCATCGGCCTCGAGAAGCCGGTCGAAGAGACGGAAGTCGTCAATTGCCACCACCGGGGCGCCCAGCATGAACGTGTGCGGCAGCTCGGGCATCGCGAAGGCCGCGCCATCGTCTGCCGCGAGACGCTCGCCCTGCAGGAAGACGGAGATCCGCCCGCGCCCCGCATCCCATCCAAGCGCGACGTGCACCCAGCCGTCCGACGGCCGCATCCGCGCGATGATCCGACGCCGGTTGCCGGCCGCGTCGTCGAAGGCGGCGGTCAACCCATCCTCCCCGACCGTCACGGCGAGACCGAGGGGACCGTCGGATCCGAGGATGGTCGCGCTGGCCGGAGCGTCGCCAGCCCCATCCTCGGGCGGTCGGCGGAACCACAGCATGATGGTGCCGGTCGCCGGAGTGTGACCTCGCAACACGAGACGTGACAGCCAGGTCACGTGGAGGATGCCAACGTGTTTCTGGCCGGTGCCCGGCAGCGCCGCCATCCCCACGGCGCCGGGGACGAAGGCGGGCGTGCCGGTCGCCTCGGGGCGGACGGCGCCGAGCGCCGCCCGGTCCTCGAAGCTTCCGTCGAGCGGCACGTGCACCATCAGGCCCGGGGGCTCCCGCGCCCCGGCCGCGGCGATGACCGGTGTCACGAGGGCGAGGCACAACAGACATGCCGCCGGGACCGGGGCGGTCACGGCGTCGGCGCCCGCGCGACCCCGATCAGATCGAAGTCGATGTCGATCTCCTGGGCCACGTTGACGACCCCGGCCACCTTGACGCGGTGCAGGTCGTACTCCGAGTGCCTGATGCTGAACCGACCGCGAGCCCGGAGTCGGTCCCCCTGGAACGCGACCGTGACCGGAGCCGTCACCGTTCGTCGCACGCCGTGCAGATCCAGCTCGAACTCGAGCCGCCCCGTGCACACTCCGGATGCGTTCATCTCCTCCCCGGGGTCATCGGCGGCGAAACCGCCGCCCTGCACGACGATCTCCGGAAAGGACCGCGTCTCGAGCACGTCGTCTCGCAGGGTCCGCTCGATCGTCTCGCGGGAGTCGGCATCGTCGGCATCGTCATCGAGGCGCAGGCCGTCGGCGGCAACGATGATGTCGAGGGCGACCTGGCGCAGGTCGGTGGTGTCGAGCGTCACCTCGCCCGAGAAGTGCGGGACGATCAGGCGGTGCTCGTGCCCGAGAAAGCCGAACAGACCCGACGAGCCGGTCTGGATCACCACCGAGCTCGAATCGGGCAGGAGCCGGTAGGTGACGCATTGCCCGGCGGTCGTCGGGTACGGCACCGCTCCCGAACGGGATGCCTCCGCCGGGGCAGCCGATGCCGGCGTGACCATCACGACCAGCAAGCCGACTGTATGTCCGATCACGCTGCGGCGGAGCGTGCGACTGATTCCCATCGGGTGTCCCCCGGAGCGCCAACCGTCGCTACTGGCGGACGGCGTCGAGGAGGTGCCGGTCCCGGCCGGGGCCGGGGTCAGGAAGGGGGCGACGGCGTTCGTGGTCGATCCGGTCCTGGTGCGACGGGGACGCTTGGGGGTACCCCGTCTCCGCAGTACGAGTTCTCTGACCGCGCGCCCCATGCCCGGTGACACGGCAGCGGCACTCGGCGTCCTGCCGCCGCTTCCCCGGTACGCACCATCCACGCCGCCGACGCGGCCGGACCGGCCGACGGCAAGCCGCGGCCGCCGTCGGCGCTCTGTGCTACGCTTGCCGTCGTGATGCACGGAGATGCCAATCGGGTCATCGGATCGCTGTGGCTCTTCATCGTCCACCTGCGCCTGCCCTTCCAGCTCATCCTCGCCCCCATCTTCATGCTGGGGGCGTTCCTGGGTGGCGCCCTCCCGGCGGTGCGCCTGCTGCTCGCCTTCGCTGCCGTGCACGCGGGGATCTATGGTGGGATGACTGCCTACAACAGCTACTACGACCAGGACCGCGGCCCGATCGGGACGCTCAAGCACCCGCGTGCCGCGGACCGCTTCGTCCGGAACACGGCGTTGGTGATCCAGCTCACCGCATTGCTGTCGATCCTCGTCATCCGGCCGGCGGCCGCCGTGCCGGCCGGGCTGCTCATCACCATGGGGATCGCCTACTCGCATCCCCGGTGGCGCTGGAAACGGAGCGTCTGGGGAAGCCTGCTGGCTGTCGGCATCGGTCAGGGCCTGCTCGCCTTTGCCATCGGCTACCTGTGCGCCGGCGCTGACGTCGCCACGCTTCTCGAGCCCACGATCGTCCTGGCGGCACTTGGTGCGACGCTCATCGTGGTCGGGCTCTACCCGATCACCCAGGTCTACCAGATCGCCGAGGACTCGGCACGCGGCGATCGTTCCCTGGCCGTGATCGTCGGCTGGCGTCGGGCTCTGGGCTTCGCCGCCACGCTCATCGCGGTCGGCGTGGCACTCGTCGGCGCGGCACTGACCGGCCGGGTCGCGACGATCTGGCTCGGCGCCCTCGCCGGCGGTGTCATCGTCTTCTGGCTGCTGCTCTACGTCTGGTCCCGCCGCTTCGAATCGCTCGACGCCTACCGGAATCACGACTGGGCGATGGGGCTCGCCGTGCTCGCGTCGGGGACCTTCTGGGCGCTCATCATCACGGAGTGGCTGCGTGAGCTCGGCTAATCGCATCGACACCTCGCCCGGGAGATCCGCGAGCGCGGCCATGGACCGGCGCAGCACCCGCAGCGCCATCCGGGCGATCGGCACCGCGGTGCCCGGCACCGGCGTCTCCCAGTCGGATCTCCTCGAGCTGATGAAGCGCGCACACCGTGCCGATCAGGCGCTCGCGCGGCGCCTTGACGTGCTCTATCGCCGGTCGCGCATCGAACGACGCTACAGCTGCCTGGCGCCGCGCGGCGAGCCGTCGGAAGCCGCCGCATTCTATCCCCTGCCCGCGAGCGGGGGTCGATCGCCGGCCGCATCGTCTCCTCCGACCGCCGGTCCCTCGACCGCCGCGCGCATGCAGGTCTACCGCGAGGCCGTCGTTCCACTCGCCGAGGCGGCCGTGGTCGCCATGCGCGAGCGGCTGCCCGCATTCGACTCGAGCCGCGTCACGCACCTCCTCGTCGCGAGCTGTACGGGCTTCTACGCCCCGGGACCCGACGTCGATCTGGCACGGTGCCTCGGACTCACGCCCGCCATCGCGCGCACCCTGATCGGCTTCGTCGGTTGCCATGCCGGTCTCAGCGCGCTCCGGGTCGCCGATGCCATCTGCCGTGCCGATCCGCGTTCCGTCGTCCTCCTGGTCTGCGTGGAGCTCTGTACGCTCCACTTCCAGATCGACCCGACCGATGACAACCTGCTCGCCAACTCCCTGTTCGGCGACGGCGCCTGCGCGGTGCTGGTCACCGCCGAGGAGCCGGGTGGCGCGCCGCCCGGCGACGGTGTGGCCGGCGTCCACGCTGCACGGCGGCTGGCGATCGTGCGCACCGCGTCACGGTTGCAGCCGGGTGGCGCGGACGCGATGGCGTGGACCATTGGCGATCGTGGTTTCCAGATGGGGCTCTCGGCACTCCTCCCCCGTCTGGTCGAGCTTGACATCGCCGCGTTCGTGCGCGAGGCATTGCCGCTGCCGTCAGCGGTGACCGGTCATTCCGAGTTCTGGGCCGTGCATCCCGGCGGCCCGGCCATCCTCGATCGCGTCGAGCGGGCGCTCGCCCTCGCGCCCCATTGTCTCGACGCGTCCCGGTCGGTGCTGCGCGTCTTCGGCAACATGTCGTCGCCGACCGTCTTCTTCGTCATCGATCGCCTCTGGGACGCGATGCCGGCCGGAGCGCACCGCCACGGCCGCGCCCTCGCCTTCGGCCCGGGACTGACATTCGAGGGTGCGGTGCTCGAGGCGGTGGAGTCGACCCCCTGATGGACCTCTCGCAGCGCTGTCACGATGCCGAACTCATGGACGATGTCTCGATCACCGGCCCACGGGTCGAGCGGGCGCTCGCGGAGATCGCGACGGTCAATCGCCTCCTCGGCGGCATCAGCACCTCGCTCGCCGGTCTGCGGCCGTTCCTGGCCGGGCGCCGCCAACCGGTGCGCGTCCTCGATGTCGGCACCGGTGGCGCCGACATCCCGCTGGCGATCGCCAGCTGGTGCCGGCGCGAGCGTATCCCGATCCGGATCGTCGCCATCGACGTCGGCGCCGACGCCTGTCGGATCGCGCGCGCGCGCACGCGCGACGCTCCCGAGGTCGAGGTCTGCCGGGCCGACGTCTTCGCGCTGCCGTTCCCGCCGCGCAGCTTTCACCTCGCGCACTGCGCCATGGTTCTCCACCACTTCACGCAAAGCGAGATCGCCCGCATCCTCACGACGCTGGCCACGATCGTCACCGAGGGGATCGTGATCAACGATCTCCGCCGCCATCCGGTCGCCTATCACGGCATCCGCCTCCTGACCAGGATCTTCTCGCGCAGCCGTCTGGTGCGGAATGACGCGCCGCTGTCGGTGCGGCGCGGCTTCCAGGCGGCCGACCTCGATGACCTGCGTGATCGTTGCGGCTTCTCCGGCTTTCGTTATCGCCACGCCTACGCCTACCGCTACCTCTGCGAGGTGGCGCTCGGCCCGGACGACATCGGCCCGCGCGAGGGAGCCCGTGACGGGGACCGGGGGGCGGAGGGCGCCGGCGCCGAGGGCGCCGGCCCGGACACCGCCACTTCGGTCGACTCCCGGTTCGACGGAGCGGCGACGCGATGACGACGCGTCGTCGACATCAACGCGTTCACGACCTGGCGGTGATCGGACTGGGTCCGGCCGGCGCGGCACTCGCCCTGCGCATGGCACGCCGCGGCGTTCGCGTCGTCGCTGTCGATCAGCACCGGCTGCCGCGGGAGACGCTCTGCGGCGAGTTCCTGTCGTCGGAAGCGGTGGCGCGACTGATCGATCTCGGCCTGCTCGACCGCCACGGGCGCCAGGACGGCCGCATGCCGCCGCGCATCGAGCACCTCAGGGTGGTCGCACCGGCGGGCACGGAGCTTCTCCACCGGCTCACGCCGCCGTCGCTGGCCCTCAGCCGCAGCCGGCTCGACGCGGCGCTCGTCGCGGCGGCCGGCGACAGCGGCGCCGAGATCGTCGACCGGTGGCGGGCGATCGCGGTCGAGCGGCGCCCGGACGGCGGATGCACCGTCCACGGTATCGACCCATGCGGCCGGTCGGCGCGCTGGATGGCGCGCCAGGCGGTCGGTGCGCACGGCAAGGCGGGGTGCCTGAACCGCACGGGGCCCGCCCCGGAACCGAGGCTCCAGGCATCGGCCGGCGGGCGAGCGTCCGGCTCCGGACCAGCTGCTTCGACGGCCCGCACATCGGCCATCACGTCCGAATCGGCCGGGTTCATCGCCTGGAGCGCCCATCACCGCGGAGCCGGACCGCGCGCGACGGTCGAGCTCTTCCCGTTCCACGGCGGTTACTGCGGCGTGACGCCGATCGAGGACGATCGGTTCAACGTCTGCGCGCTGGCCACGCGCGAGGTCTTCCGCGGCGCCGGCGCAACGCTCGCCGGGCTGATCGCCGTCGCCTCGCGCGACAACCCGGCGCTGGCGTGCCGCCTCGACGGCCTTGCACGCCTGGATACCAGGGAGCGCACCGCCGCCCGCATGTCGTTTCGCCGGTGCCGCCCGGTCGCCTCGCCGCTGCTGATGGTCGGCGACGCGGCAGCGATGATCGCGCCGCTGTGCGGCGACGGCATCGGCATGGCCCTCAGCTCGGCGGTGCTGGCCGAGGAGTGGCTGCTCGCCTTCCTGGAGGGCCGATCCGACCACCGGGGGATGCTGACCGGCTATGCGCGGAGCTGGCACCGCACGTTCCGGCGTCGGCTGGCGATCGGTCGCGCGCTCCAGCTCCTGATGCTCGAGCCGCGACGCGCCGCCTGGGCGATCCGCGTCTGCCGCACCTGGCCGGCGCTCACCGACTGGCTGGTGCGTCACACCCGCGATGTGTTCCCGCACCCGCAACCCGCTGCCGTCCCGCACAGGGACGTTCCGCGCAGCACTGCGCCGCCCCCGCGCGCCGATGGCCCGCGCCGTCAGGCGTCATCATCGCGCAGGATGCCGACCACCTCGTAGTGACCGCCGGCAGGACGCAGGTAGACCAGGACCGGTCTCTCCCAGTGCGGGAACTCCGGGTTCAGCGTGCGGATCTCGGCGACGAGGAACGGCTCCTCGCCGGCGCCTGGCGCCCCCGATGCCGACGGCGGCGGCGGCGCCGGTAACGCCACGCTCACCGCGCCACCGTCCACCACGGCGCGACCGGTCGCGGCATCGCCCGCCGCCGCGCCCGACTCGA
>JASFRE010000242.1:0-6987 GCA_050115055.1 Candidatus Eiseniibacteriota bacterium
GCGACTGCGGGCCGGTTTCAGGGAGGTCGGCACGCGCTTCCGGCCCCTCGGTCGGATCCGCCCCGCGGACTACACCTACTCCTGGAACGCGCCGGCCGGCGCCTTCGACACCGACGAGCTGCGGCGCGATCTCGGACTCGACTGGGCGCTGCCGGGCGGTGTGAGCCTCGGCAGTGACCTGGCAACGGTGCGCTCCAGCCTCTATCGTGGCCAGCGCCGCCTGGTCCGGGCGGCCATCGACCGGCGCGTGCGCCTCCGGTTCGACCTCGAGCGCACGCGCGGCGCCGACCGCGGAGATGCGGGGGCGGAGGGCGAGTCGGGAAGCGGGGGCAGCACGTCCGGCGCCACGCAGTCGCCCCGCGCCACCGACCGGCGCCGCGCGCGCGAGAGCGGCTTCCTGTCGACGCGCATCGGTCGCCTGGCGCCGAGCCTCAGCTTCGAGCGCGAGGAGCGTCGCACGCGGCTGGCCGATGCGACGCGCAGCGGCACCGTGTTCACGCGCTACGGCGTCGCCACGGCGCTCGACCTCTGGTCGCGTGCCGAGCTCCAGGCGGCGCTCGACCGGCGCGTCGATCGGACCCTCGCGACCGGCACCCCCTGGGAGGACAGCCGTCGCGCCCTCGAGCAGCGCTACCGGATCGAGGTGGCCCGCTGGCGCGGGGTGAGCGCCAGTGGCAGCTTCACGCGACGCACCACAGAGACGGTCGCGACCGGCAGCGAGCAGGTCGCGGACCTGGTGCAGGTCGATCTCGCGCAGAGCGCTCTCGACGGTGGTCTGGAGAACGAGTTCCACTACGACGCGACGACCACCGATGTCAGCGCCGACGGTCGTCAGCTGGTCTTCGTCGGCGAGGGGCTGGGGGCCTACGATGCCTTCGGCCGCTTCGTGGGGAGCGGCGGCGACTACAACCTGGTGCGGGTCGAGAACGTCCAGCAGGACCTGCGCACGCAGCTGCGTCTCGACGTCCGGACCGCACTCAGACCGCGCCGCTTCTGGCGGCAGGCGGAGGTCTGGTGGCGCCGGCTCCTGGCCGAGACCGGCTACGAGACCACGCTGTTCGTCGACGAACTGACCCGGCTGCCGATCGCCAGCCCGCGGCTCTTCTTCGATCCGGCGAACTACCAGCGCGAGGACGCGACGTTCGCCGGCAGGTTCCGTCTGCGGCAGGACGTCGACCTCCTCGAGGGTGTGCGGGAGCTGGGGATCCGGCTCCGCTACCAGCGGACCGACGAGGCCGACAACCGCACCCTCACCGTCATCGATCCGGAGGTGGGCGGCGGTGACGTCGGCACCTCCGGGGGCGTGTTCGAGGACCGCGGCACGCGCGCCTACTCGCTACGCCTGCGGGCGTCGCCCCGGGAGGCGCTGACCGTCGAGTGGACCGGCGAGATCGGTGATCGCTTCGAGGAGGAGCGGCGGCAGGACGCGGCGAGCCGCAGCCGCTTCGACCTCCGCACACACGAGCAGCGCGTCGTCCTGACGGTGCGCCCGGGGCGTGTCCTCCGTCTCGGCATCGATCTGCGCGACCGGCGAGAACGCGAGCGGTCCGTCGACGCGCGGGCCACCAGCTTCGAGTGGAGCCCGAACGTCACGCTGCACCGCGACCGGCTCCGGGTCGACGGTCGCGTGCGGCGCGTGGTGACGACACGCGAGGGGGTCTTCTCCACCGCGGCCGGGTCTCGCGTCGTCGGCGACTCGCGCTCCGAGTACTCGGTGAACGTCGATTATCGGGCCACCGATCACGTCACCGTGACCGGGGGCGTCGACGGCAGCGGCGTCGAGGACCAGGAGTTCATTCATACGGCGCGGCTCGAGCTGCGCGCCTACTTCTAGGAGGACGGTGGGGGATGCGGCGACGCGTGGCACGACAGGACGGGCGGCGGCGACGCGCGGCGAGCCACCACCGAGCGGTGGCGGCGGCGTGCGTCGCCCTGCTCGTCGTCGCCCGGGTCGCCGCCGCGGAGCCGCGTGACGGCGCGGCACCGGTGCTGGCCCCGGTCGATGCCGCAGGCGACGCCGCCGGTCGTGCCGGCGAACGGCCGGCGCCCGGATGGCGGGTGATCACACGCCTGCCGGAGCCGGATGCTGTCCTGTGGGAGGCGCGGCCGGTGGTCGCGGTCGACATCGTGGGCGACGTCGCCCTCTCCGGGCTGACGCTGACGCGCGCCGCTGCCGCGCCCACCGGGCGCTCCTGGACCGGCGCGGTGCTGGCCGGCGTGTGCGAGCGGCTCCTGGCCGCCGAGGCCGCGGCCGGTTATCTCGAGGCGCGCGTCGTTGCCGTGCGAGACGAGCCGGAGGGCGTCGGGATCCGTGCCGTGTTCGAGATCGACGAAGGTCCGTACCGACCGCTCGCCGCCTGCGTGGTGCGGGGCGCGACGCTCTTCGATCCGCGCGAGGTGCTCGAGCTCTGTGGGCTGCGGATCGGCCGTCCCTTCGAGCCGGCGGCTTTCGAGCGCGGCATCTCGGACCTCCTCGGGCGCTACGAGAACCGCGGCCGGCCGTTCGCGACCGTGGAGCCGGAGTTCGCCTGGCGCGATGACGGCCTGCAGCTGGTGGTCGAGGTGCGGGAGGGCCCGCTGGTGGAGGTCGGCCGGCTCGAGGTGCGGGGTAACCGCGTCACCCGGCGACGGGTGATCGAGCGCCTGGCCGGCATCGAGCGCGGCGTGCCGTTCGCGCAGCGCGATCTCGAGCGTGCCCGCTCCCGGCTGGTGCGCTCCGGCCTGTTCGCGGCCGTCGAGCCCATCGGGCTCGCGCAGGACGTCGACCGGACGCAGGGCGTGCTGGTGGTGACCGTCCGCGAGGGCAACCCGAACCGCGCCATCGGCGTGCTCGGCTACAGCGGCAGCGAGCAGGGCCTGACCGGACTCTTCGATCTGGAGCTCGGCAACATCGCCGGGACCGGCCGCCGGGCACATGCGCGCTGGGAGGGCCGCGGCAACGGCGTCGGCCTCTTCCGTCTCGACTACGCCGAACCCTGGGTGCTCGGCACGCCGATCACGCTGGCCGCCAGCCTCGGCCGCACGGTGCAGGACACGCTGTACACGCTCTCCGACGTCGAGCTGGTCGGAGAGCTCGAGCTCACGCCGGACTGGTCGGTCGGTCTCGGCTGGGAGCGCGAGTCGACGGTGCAGACACTGGGCGAGGTGATCGGCACGGCGCGCAACGCGCTCGTGGTGCGCACGGACTTCGACGCGCGCGATTCGCGCACCGCACCGCGCACCGGCTGGCGAGTGGCCGTCGAGTCCCGCCTGGCGCGCAAGCGGCTGCGCTTCCGGGACGATGACGCGCCGGACGCCTCCGTCGCACTCGTGACGGCCGAGTTCGGCCTCGAGCGACCCCATGCGTGGACCCGCCACCACGTGACGCTCGTCCGCCTGCGGGGCCAGGGCATCATCTCCGACGAGGGGGTGATCCCGTTCTACGAGCTCTACCCGCTGGGTGGCGCCACCAGCCTGCGCGGCTACCGCGAGGAGCAGTTCCGCGGCTCCCGCGTCGGACTCCTGACCGTCGAGCAGCGCTTCCAGATCGACGCCGCCGGCTCCCGCATCGCCGGCTTCACCGACATCGGTGTGGTGTCGACGTCGTCGACGGCGCTGACGCCGGCCGGTGGCGCCAGGACGCTGTTCAAGGTCGGGTACGGGGTCGGTCTGCGTCTCGAGACGCGGCTCGGCCTCGTCGGCGTCGACTACGGTCTCGGCGAGGGCGACGGCCCGCTCGACGGCAAGATCCACTTCCTGCTCGAGGCGGCTTTCTGAGCCCCACCCCCGGTCGCTCGCCCGGGGCTGGACAGTCCCCGCGTTCATCCGTAAGATGGCGCCGCCTCGCGTCGCGCGTCGCGTCCCGTCGCCGGACAGGCCGCGCCTCCCGCGGCGCGATCTCCGCTCCGCGGACCACCAGGAGGAGATCAACGGTGCCGGGCAACGAGTACTACCTCGCGCTTCAAGAACGATCCGCCAGCTACGACGGGCCGCATGCGGAGCTCGTCGAGAAGACCCCCGACTACTTCCTGCTCCTGCACCGACTGATCGCCGATCGCCGCGTGCCCTACCGCTACAAGGCCTTTGTCGGCCAGGTGCTCGCGTTCGTCTGCGCGCCGATCGACGTGTTGCACGACGACTTCATCGGCAAGGCCACCTATCTCGACGACGTCTGCGCCGCCGCCGCCGTCCTGCGCGTCATGAGTCGCTGTGACGGACCGCAGCTCATCGACGAGCACTGGCACGGTGACTACGACCTTCACGAGACCAACGACCGCGTCATCCGCGAGGCCGATCAGCTGATCGGCGAGGGACGTCTGCGGCTCATTCTCGAATCGGTCGGGGTCGAGTTCGACGAGCGCGAAAAGTACAGCCTCGATGACATCGGCGACGGGGCGTGATGTCTCGCGTACCTGCCAGTGACCCACCATTGGCAGCCGGCCAGCCGACCGGCTGATCAGCGCTCGTAGGCATCCTTGATCTCGAAGCTGAACGGGTAGGAGCGGCGCTCGCCGTTCACCTCGATCTCGAGGTCGACCTCGAACGTCTGACCGCGGATCTGGTCGGGCGTCCCGGCGTCCGGTGGCACCACCGGGTAGGGGTCGCCGCCGAGCCGCTGGATCGCCTGCCGGTCGGTCGGGTCGAGGAGCAGCAGCCGCCCGGCGTAGATCGTGCCGGGGGGGATGTCGGTCGGGGAGATCCCGAAGGTCGCCTCGGAGAAGTCGATGTTCGGTGGCACCAGCTTGTAGCGGCGCCCCAGGATGTCGATGAACTCGCTCTCGTCCCAGTAGATGCGCAGGAAGTTCTGCTCCCGGCCCTGGATGCGCATGGCCAGGTTGTCCTCGTACGGTCGCAGGTAGATGTGCACGTCTTCATCGTTGATGGCGAAGTCGTCATTGGCGGGCGAGAGCATCGAGAAGCGATACGAGACCGCACGGGAGGGCGTCGTGTGCACCTCCGGGGGGGGCGGAGGCTCGTCCGGTGGGGACGTGGGCGGTGCGGCGGTATCGCCCGGCGGGGCGGCTGGTGGCGAGGAGCCCCCGCATCCTGCGAGCAGGAGGAGCGCGGTCAGTGTCGCCCGGGCGACGGCGCGAAGGGACGTGATCTGCATGGCGGGTCACCTCCATTCAGGACCGCCCGGCGCCGGGGACAGCGCGACGCTCCCGATCCCGAGCGGCATCATGAGGCGCGTCACGAGGGAGGTCAAGCCAAACCCGGACCGTGGTCCGGGAGGCAACACACGGCCCGCGCCGTGGTGTCTCAGGCCGCGTCGAGCGGCAGGTGATCGAGCCAGTCGAGCACGGCGCGCTCGTCGAACGGCAGGGTGTGAAAGCGATCGGCGCCGGCGAGACAGGCGCGCTCGTCGTCGCCACGCCGGCAGCGGCCACAGAGTACCAGGACTGGCAGCTTTCGCGTCGCCGGCCGCGTGCGCAGCGTACGGCAGAGCTCCAGACCCGATGCATCCGGCAGCACCAGATCGATGAGCGCGGCGACCGGCGTGACGTGCTCGAGGCGTGCGCGCGCCTGCGTCGCCGTGTAGGCGCCGTCCACCGCATAGCCATGCGCCTCGAGGATCGCGCGCACGACGGCGTGCACACCGGGGTCGTGCTCGACGAGAAGGAGCCGCGCGGCGGTCCTCGCCCTTGCGGGCTGCGTCCCTCGCGGGGCGGGCGAGCCCCGTGGCGGCCGGCGCGACGCTCCTCCGGGCATCATGCGGTCGGCCCCGCGTGCCGGCGGATGACCAGCACCGTGCGATCGTCCGCCTCCTGCCCGGTGGCGTCGACGCGATCGACCAGACGCTCGACCAGCACGCCCGGCGGAAGGTCGCCGGCGGTGCGCAGCGCCTCCTCGAGACCTCCGAGCCCGCTGGCCCCGGCCCCTTCCAGCAGACCATCGGTGTAGAGCACGATCGTCTCGCCGGGAGCGAAGCGGAACGGCGCCTCGGGAAACTCCGCGTCGGGCAATGCGCCGGCCGGCGGACCGCTGCATCCGAGCTGCACGATTCCGCTGCCCGGGCACAGCTTGAGCGCCGGCGGGTGCGCGGCGCCGGCGACACGCCCCAGCTCGCCGTGCAGCTCGACCACCTGCGCGGTGGCGAAGAGGCCGGTCTCGCCGCTCAGGTCGGCCACCACGTCGTTGAGTCGCGCGACGACCTCCCGCGGGCCCAGCCCGGCGCGGCAGCCGGCGCGCAGCGCACTCCGCACCGTCGACACCAGCAGCGCGGCGCCGAGCCCGTGACCGGCGACGTCGGCGATCAGCAGGTAGAGACGGTCGCCGTGCAGGAGCCAGTCGTAGTAGTCGCCGCCCACCGCCGAGGCCGGTCGCAGGGCCGCCGCCAGCTCGTAGCCGGGCAGGCGAGGTACGCTGGCGGGCAAGAGCCCGGTGTGAATCTCGCTGGCGAGGCGCAGCTCTTCGCGGATCCGCTCGGTGTCGAGGAGCTCGCTCGTGAGACGGGCCCGGTGGATGGCGCCCGCTGCTTGCCGGGCGATCCCCACCACCAGCTTGAGAGTGTCGGAGGCGAAGTGGCCGTCACGCTTGCCGGCCAGGTTGAGGACGCCGAGCGCCGCGCGCTCCGCACGGCCGGCCTCGAGCGGCACCGAGAGGAAGGAGTCGGAATGCGCGTCGGGCAGCGCGAAGGCGTGCGTCGCCAGGGCCGGCGGCCGGCGCTGCGCATCGTTCAGGACCAGCGGCTCCCCGTGCCGCACCACCCAGGCGGCGATCGAGTGCGCGTCGTCGAGCGCGATCGGTACCAGGTACTCGGTGGGCACGCCGCGCGAGGCCACCGGTCGCAGGAGGTCGTCGACGACCAGGAAGAGGCTGCCACGCTGCGCGTCGACCATGTCGAGCGCCAGCTCGAGCAGCGCCTGGCAGCTGCGCTCGAGGTCGAAGGGGCGCTCGATCGTCTCGCCGATCTCGTGGACGAAGTTGATCTCCTTCCAGAGGCGGGCGACGTGTCGGGTCAGGTGGGCGCTGGTCAGGTGCCCCTCGATGAGGGCGGCGGCGAGCCGC
>JASFRE010000243.1:0-6980 GCA_050115055.1 Candidatus Eiseniibacteriota bacterium
TCGGACGAGAGCTTGTTGAACTCTTCCGCGCTGTAGTAGTCGCCGGCACCGACATTGGCCTGCCGATCAACGCCCCCGCCGCACCCGGCCAGGAGCGCCGAGATCAGGACCAGCCCGAGCACCGGAGTGAGGAATGGATTCCGCCCATTCCAACTCATGATCGCCAACTCCTTTCGATTCCACAATCGCCTGCGGACACCGTCCGCGGATGCGCACCGCCTGCTCGCGAGCGCTTCCTCGATGCCCGGGCCATGTGCAGAACTATGTGCCGAGCAACTCGTTGAGTTCGGCCTCAATCTGGTCCTTGCGCTGTTCGAGCTCACGGATGCGCTGGCGCTTGCTCTGGATCTGGGACTCGAGATCCGACTTCCGGCTCACGGCGTTGTCAGCCGCCTGCTGGGCCTCGCGCGCCTCGGCGCGCGCCGATTCGACCATGTCCTCGGCAACCGGGCACGGCTCCGGCTTGCAGCCGACCAGGAGGAGCCCCATCAGAAGCCCCGTGGCCGCGGTCGCCACCGCCCTGCCAATCCAACGTCCTTTCAACGACTCGCCCCTTTCTCGCGGCCACCGTCATTGCTCACGGCGACCCATCTCCCCCCGGGCCGGACATCACAGGCTGGGACGCGATGCAGTCCGACCGGTCCCGGTGCCAGGCGCTACCACCTGCTTTCCAAGGCCGGGCCACGCTAACACGCTCCGGAAAAACTTGTCAAGCCAAGCGGTTGGAGCCATCGACCGGGACCCACCGGTGGCATCCACTGGATGATCGGCGTCACCCGGTCGGGACTGAAGCACCTTTGCACCAAACTGACGCGACCGCTGGCGCCGGCGGCCTGACACGCAGCGGCCGTCGATCACTCGTGTCAGGGGTGTAGCAAGCTTTGAACCACCTCGGTGAGATCGGATCTCAGGATGCCGTCTCGTTGCTCGCCGGTGTCCAGGATCTTGACACTCCAGACCCCGGCGGCGAGCTCCTCCGGGCCCGCGATGACCGCCAGCCGGTGGCCGCGCCGGTCGGCATACTGCAGCTGCTTGTGGATCTTCTTGGGCTCCGGGAAGAGCTCGGTGGCGATGCCGGCACCGCGCAGCCTCTCCGCCACCTGCACCAGCTCCATGCGGTGAGTCGCATCGAGGAGCAGCACCAGCACGTCCGCCGTCGCCTGCCGTCCGGCCCCGGCGGACCGCCGGTCGATGGCATCGAGGAGCCGGTCGATGCCCAGCGACGCACCGGTGCCGGGCAGGGCCTGCCGCGTGTAGAGACCGGCCAGATCGTCATAGCGGCCGCCCGAGCAGATGGAGCCGAGATCGGGCTCGTCGTCGAGCCGGGTCTCGAAGACCGGCCCGGTATAGTAGTCGAAGCCACGGGCGATCGACAGGTCGAGCCGCGCCCGCGCGCGCGGCACGCCGGCCGCGCCGAGACCCTCGAAGATGACGCGCAGGCGCTCGATGCCGGTCGCCGCCCCGGCCGTGTCGCCGAGGCGATCGGCGAGCTCGCCGAGCACGTCGTGCGGCTCCCCCTCGAGGCCGACGAGGTCGAACACCGCGGCGATCGACCCCGCGTCGAGACCGGCACCCTCGGCCAGCTCCCGCTCGACGCCGGCGCGGCCGATCTTGTCGAGCTTGTCGATGGCGCGCAGCGCCGCGATCGTGTGCTCGGCGGCGCCGAGCCGGGCGAGGAGCGCGCTCAGCAGCGAGCGATCGGAGATCCGCATCGTGAAGTCGCCGATGTCGAGCTCCCGGAGCAGGGCATCGATGACCAGCGACACCTCGAGGTCGGCAAGCGGCGAGGTGGTGCCGATGGTGTCGAAGTCGCACTGCCAGAACTCGCGGAAACGACCGCGCGCCGTGTTCTCGCCGCGCCAGACCGGGCCCATGTGGTAGCGCTTGAACGGCGTGCCGAGCTCCTGGATGTGCGCGGCGGCGAAGCGCGCCAGCGGCACCGTGAGATCGAAGCGCAGCGCCACGTCGCGACCGCCCTGATCGACGAAACGGTAGACCTGCTGCTGCGTCTCGCCGCCGGCCTTGGCGAGCAGGACCTCGGCGTACTCGAGGGCGGGCGTGTCGATCGGCAGGAACCCGTAACGCCAGAAGACCGCGCGGATGCGGTCGAGCATCGCCTCCTTGCGGTTCATCTCATCGGGCATCAGGTCGCGAAAGCCGCGCAGGGTCCGCGGTCGGATGCGATTCGGCTGGCTCATCCTGTCTCTCCGTGCGACTTGCCGCGGGCGGCGCGGCCGGCCTGCCAGCGGCCGACGAGGCCGATCGCGATCAGCGCCAGCGCCACCCCGGCCAGGTCGGCCAGGGCATCGGTGACGCTCGATTCGCGCCGCGGCACGCGGAGCTGGTAGAGCTCGTCGGCGATCGCGATCACGACCGCCACCAGGAGGGCCGGCACCACGACGCGCCCGAGCCGGCGCGGCGCCGCCGGGTCCGTCGCGGCGCCGCGCCGCGCCGGCAGGCCACCGAGCAGCGCCCAGCCCAGCAGCAGGCCCAGGATGCCGTACTCGGCCATGTGCAGCAGCTTGTCGAAGTGCGCCAACGCGGGACCCGGCGGCGGTCGCTGGATCGAGGAGAGCGAGAAGATCACGCCGATATAGAGCACCACCGCCAGCCAGCGCACGTCGCCTCCGCTCAGTCCAGGTGTCGCTCGGCGGCCCGCAGCGACGCCCGGAAGCTCGCGACGTCCGGTGCGCCGATCAGCCGCTCGCGGGTCTCGGCGCTCAGCATCAGGCGCGAGATGGCCGCCAGGGCTCGCACGTGCAGGCCACGCTCCGCCTCCGGTGAGACGACGAGGATCATCAGCCGCACCGGATCACCATCGAGCGACTCGTACTCCAGCCCCGTGCGGGTCACGCCGCAGCTGGCCACCACCGTCGGCGCCGCGCGCGCCTTGGCGTGCGGGATGGCGACGCCCTGGCCGATACCGGTCGACATCATCGACTCGCGGGCGATCACGCGACTCAGCACCTCGCCGTCGGAGTCGATGTCGTGCGTCCTCTCGAGGAGCGTCACCAGCTCGGCGATCGCCGCTTCCTTGTCGGAGGCCTCGAGCGGGATGCGAATGGCCTCTGGGCGCAGCAGCTCGGACAGCTTCATGGACTCGACGGTGACGCCGATTGCGGCGAGCAACGGGGCGCACGTCGCGACCCGAGACGGCCTCGACGCATCAGGCGCGCAGGCGCTCCTCCTCGGCTGCGATGATCGCCACGACCTCGCCGGGCGACTTCGCATCACGCAGGCTCGTCTGCAGCTCGCCCGAGTAGAGCAGGCGCGAGATGCGGGCGAGGATGCGGACGAAGCCCCCCATTCCCTCCGGGGCAACGATGAGGAAGATCAGCCGCACCGGCTTGCCGTCGAGACTCAGGAAATCGATGTCGGCCCCGGTGCGGCCGAAGGCCATCGCCAGGCGCTTGACGCCACGTGACTGGGCATGCGGGATGGCGACTCCCGAACCGACGCCGGTCGACATGAGACGCTCGCGCTCGAGGATGTCGTCGATGACCACCTGGGCATCATCGATGAAGTGCGCGCGATCGAGGACCCCCACCAGCTGCTGGATCGCCGACAGCTTGTCCGGCGCCGGCATGTCGAGTGCAATGGTCTCTTCGGACAGGAGATCGAGGAGGTTCATGGCCCCGCCGTCGCGCGCAGGCACGGGTCGGATCTCGCGAGATCACGCCCGTGGCGAAACAAAGAGCGCCTGAGAGCGCCACGCAGCGCCATCTCAGGAGCGCGGACAGCAGAGCATAGGAGCCCGTCCGCGGGCATGTCAACCCCCGCCACCCCCCTGCCCCGGCGGGCGATCGTCCTTCCCTGCGTGAAGCTAGCACCGCTCAGCGACGGAATTCGAAGGTGAAGGGCCACCAGATCGCCACCGGCGTCGAGCCGCGCCTGGCCGGCCGGAAGCGCAGGCGCTGCGCCGCCTCGATGGCCGCCGCCTCGCACGCCGCGCACCCCGTCGGCGTGACGACCCGGACGGCGTTCACCTCGCCGGTCGCGGTGACGTGGACCAGGAGCTCGACCGGTGTCTGCCGCTCACGGCGCCCATCGGGTTCGATCTCGGGCCAGACGAGCGCCACGGCGACCGGCGGCACCAGCAGCGCCTCGCGCGCGTCGCCGGAGGCGGCGCCGGCCGCTTCACCGACCGTCGCGGCGGTGCCGGCCACAGGGCCCGTCGCACCCGCGACGCCGGGAGCGCGAGGGGCCGGCGCGGCATCCGCGGTGGCGGTCCCGGCCGCCGCTTCGACGACGACGGGCGGCTCGCCGGCCCCCGGCTCCGCCGGCTCCGCGTCGGGCAACGGGGGGGCAGGCGCGGACCGGGGCGTCGATTCCTGCGACTCACCGCTGCTCGCTGTGGACCGCGGCTCCGTCGCCAGCTCGACCACCTGGAGCGGCGAGTACCCGTCGAGCAGCACGAAGTCGTGCGCCGGCGGCCCGGACCGAGGCGTGGCGCCGGGATGGGCCCCCAGGCTGACCACCTGGACGACGACGTCGGCCGGCAGGAGGCTGAGCACCGCCAGGTGCAGCCCGGCCGAGATCAAGAGGAAGATCCGGTATGACGGTACGGGGACTCCCATCCGTCCATCCTGTCGTGCCGGTCGCGGACGAACGCCCCACCGTCAGCGGGGCACGTCGTCGTCCGCGCCGGTCTCCGGTGCACGTTTCTCGAACTCGACCTGCCGCGAGACGACGTTGCCGTTGGCCGTGTCGGTGACGTTCAGCGTCAGATGATAGCGATCCGGCGGCAACGCCTCGACGTCGATCGCCAGGTAGCGGCCGACCTGGGTGTCGACCGCCTCCTCGTCCACCGACGCGCGCACGAACGACTTGTTGCGGAACGCGTTGGCGATGCGCGCGAAGAACGTACGCGAGGCCAGCGAGGCCGGCCGGATGCGGTAGTCGAGGCGATAACGCGCGCGGCCGTCGATCCGCTCGAGGCCGTAGATCTCGAAGTAGACATAGAGCAGCTCGCCGGCACCGTAGGTGCGCGAGGCGTTCGGGATGACCTCGACCTCCCCCTTGTCGAACGGTCCGCGGCGCGGCGCGCCGATCCGGTAGGCAAGCTCGAGGTCGGAGAGCTCGAGCCCGTGCGCGGTGAACGGCTCGACGCTGAGCGTCTCGACCCGATTGCTCTCGACCGCCAGCGCGCTGTCCGCTGCCGGACCGATGCCGCTCACGCGGGTGGCAACCCGGTAGTCGCCCGGCGGCAGCGGCAGCGCCAGCTGGTGGACGAGCCGGGGCGCCGTCGCCCCGGCGCGCGGCGCCGCGTCGAGCCGCACCACCTCGGAGCGGCGGAGCTCCTCGACCCAGTCCTCGTCAAAGACGACGGCATCGACCTGCAGCGCCTCGCCGCCGTAGGCGGCGAGCGAGTCGACCGGCACCTCGATGTAGAGCTCCTGGCGCGTCAGGGCCGGGCTCAGCCCGTGGCCGCGGCGCGCCTCGTCCGGGCGGCGCGGGGCGCCGGCGGCGCGCGGCCGGAAGGCCGCCATCGCCATCCGGTGGTCGAGCCAGCGACCGTGGTAGTGGTGCGCGTAGCGCTGCGGCGCCGTGTAGGCGGCGAAGTCCGCCGCCGTCGGGAACTGGTCGATCAGCAGGTAGAAGCGCCCGTTCAGCGCATAATCGGCAAACGTGACGGTCATCACCTCACCGTCGACGTCGTAGGCGTGCACCCAGCGCGGCGGCACCAGCCGGTTGGTCACGTAGCCGTGCACGAACCTGCGCGCCAGCGGCTCGCCGTAGCGGATGTACATCTGACCCCGCGCGGTCTCGAAGCCGCGCAGGCCGAGGCGCGGGTTCTCGTAGAGCACGTCCGCCATCGTCACGCGCCGGTAGTGCTCGAGCAGTCGCTCGTTGATCGGGGTCGTCGGCGTCGGGTCCTGCGCCTTCCAGAAGACGTGCCGGAAGCCGCGCGCCTCGTCGGGTGGCATGTCGCTGAGCCGCGCCACGGTGTAGGGATCGGCGAGCAGCGTGAAGTCGATGAACGGCGCGCGCTCGACCGGCGACATGCCGTCCAGCGCCCGCTCGTAGTCCTGCCGGGCAAGCTCGTACTCGCCGACGCCGAACCGGCAGGCGCCGCGTAGCGCCCGGAGCCACGGCGTCGCCGCGTCGCTCTCGATGAGCGTATCGAGCCGGGCCCGCGCCTCCGCAAAGCGCCCGATCAGCATGAGGCTCCTGACCCAGCGACGCTGCGCCTCGATGTTGGATGGGTCGAGCTCGACGGCGCGCTCGGTGGCGGCGACCATCGCCTGCAGGTGCTCGTCCTCGTTGTAGCGCTGCCACTGGCTTCGGTGATAGTCGGCCAGCGCCAGGTAGGCGCCGGCGTGGTCGGGATCGAGCGCGCGCAGCGATTCAAGCTCGTCGAAGGCGTAGCGATCGAAGCCTCGCTGCATGAGCAGGACCGCGAGCTCGTAGCGATGGCGGGGCTCGCCGGGCTCGAGATCGACCAGCTCGCGCAGGATCTCCTCGGCGTAGCGGCGGCTCTCGATGGTGTCGACGGCGAGGCAGGCGTCGACCAGCATCTCGCGCGCCTCGACCGAGTCGCCGCGGCGACGCGCCACGCCGCGCAGCGCGTCGATGGCCGCGCGCGGCTCGCCGGCATCGAGGTCGACGCGCGCCTCCTCGATGGCGCGGGCGAGCTCGCCGTCGTCCACCGTGACGTACGAGCAGCCGGCGGCGGCGAGGAGCGGGACGGCGACGAGCAGCAGCACGCCGAGCGGCCGCATGGGGGCCCCACGCCAGGTGGCGCCGCCCGCGCGCCACGGCCGGCGAGCTGCGGTCGAGGCCGCGGCGGCCGGACCGGCGGCCCCGCTGGCGAGGCTGGACGGCGTGGCGGCACCCGATGGCGTGGCGGCCGGCGATGGCGTGGCGACCGGCGATGGCGTGGCGACCCGCGCGCTGGCGGTCTGCCGGCCCGCTGCGCGCCGCTCACGGCTCGCCGGGCCGGATCGCGCTGCGTCGCGGAACTGGTGCAAGATCAAGGG
>JASFRE010000244.1:0-6972 GCA_050115055.1 Candidatus Eiseniibacteriota bacterium
CTCCTGGCTGAAGCCGGTGATCACCTGGCCGGCTGGATTGATATAGACGAGCCGGGTGCCATCGACGAACGCGACGGCCGCGGGGCTGGAGTCGGTGAGGGCCCGCAGGCGCTGTGCATCGCGATGAAGGTCATCCCGCTCGCGGTGGCAGGCAGCGAGCTCCGCCTCGAGCGCCGCGAGGCGGGCGCGCAGCGCATCGACCGTGTCCGGGGGATCGGGAGCAGTCATCGAGAGCCGGGTGGCCGGCATCGTGCCGGCGCTCGGATGGAGTGCCAGGAATCGCGACCGAATCGTCCCCGATTCTAGCATGTCTCGCATGCCGCGGCGGGCACCGGCGCGCCTCGGTGCGCGTCGGCGGGAGCGCGGGGGGTGGGGGGTGGGGGTTCCGGATGGGCGGCTCCGGTCAGTGCTCGAGGCGTTCCAGACGGCGCTCGAGACGCTCGATCAGGCGCTCGTGGCGCTCGGCGAGGCGGTCGAGCTCGGTGCGCAGCGTCTCCTCGAGCTCCTCGTCCAGGTCGTCGAGCGCGTCCTCGAGATCGACGGTGTCACGCCGGCCGCGGTCGTGTGATCGCTCCAGCCTGGCGAGGGCCCGCTCGAGCGCCCGCTCCACGCTGTTCTGGATGCGGGACGCGAGCTCCTGCTCGAAGTGCTCCTCGATGCGCTCGAGCCGCGCCTGGAGCTGCTCCTCGAGCCGGCTGTCCAGCTGCCCGTCGAACTCCTCGAGGCGAAGGACCTCCCACTCGCCCGGGATGCCGGACAGATCGGCGATGGGCGCGCGCAGGTCCTCGAGGACCAGCACCGTGCCGGCATCATCGAGCTCGATGCTGGTCCCTTCGTCCCGGTCGAATCCGTGGCGGACGGCCTCGTCGAGACCGGTCGCGTTGCCGTCGTCGGGGTCAGGGCCGATCACGATGCGGTCGCTGCGGCCATCATCCGGCCGGGGCGTGTTGTCGACCGTCGTGTCGGCGCGCGCCTGCGGCGCGTCCGCGACGGCGTGGACCGTCATCGGGCGTCGCTGTGCGGCCGGTCGCACGGTGGGCGTGTGCCGTCCGATGAGATCGAGCGCCAGGTCGCGTCGCCACCGACGGTCCGGACTGGCGAGCGCCAGTCGCAGCGGCGCCGCCGGCGCGTCCTGCCAGCTCTCGGCCAGCGGCACCGCGGCCGCCGCCGGTCGGGTCCACGGCACGGCCGATGATGACGCGGTGCTCGGCGCCGTGCCCGGCGCCACCGTGGACCGCGTCGCGCCCGCCCGCCCGCCATCGCTGCGCGGGGCGTCGATGGCGGCCACGCACGGCACGATGGCGGCCAGGGCGATGACGCCGAGCGCCGCGGCCGGCCGGGTGAGCACCGCGGTGCGGCGCGGCGGGATCGAGGGAGTGGCCGCGAGGATGCGCTCGACACGACGCACGAGGGACGAGCGGCTCGCGGCCATCGAGGCCAGCGGGGTCGGGTGCGGGGCGCGGTCGAGCCAGGTCGCCACCCTGGCGAGGCAGCGCGCCAGCGACAGGCTGGAGCCGGTGCGCTGCACGGCCCAGTCGTCACACTGGAACTCGGCGGCCTCGCGCAGCTGTCGCTCGGCCACCGCCTGCAGCGGCTGGAAGAAGAGCAGCGCCCGCAGGGTGCTCAGCGCGATCAGCCAGAAGGGGTCGCGTCGCAAGAGGTGCGCGAGCTCGTGCGCCAGCACGCCGCGCTGCTCGGCGGGCGAGAGCTCGGTGAGCAGGCGCCCGGGCACGCAGATCGCGCTCCTGCCGAGCGCCACCGGACCGGGGATCCCGTCCGCCTGCGCCAGGCGGATCGGGCGCGCCAGGCCGGCATCCCGACAGAGCGCCGCGAGGATGGCGTGGAGCGGTCCGTCGACGATCGGGCGACGCCGGTGCAGTCGCCAGGCCAGCGCCAGCCAGGTGCGGGCGAGGCGGATGAGGCCGTACAGCGCCCCCGCGAGCCAGGCGACGCAGAGGAGGCGCGGCCACTGACGGCCGGCCGCGGTGGCCATGCGCAGGCCATGCTGGTTCAAGGTCCCGACGACCGGCAGCGACTGCAGTAGCTCGAGCGGCTCGAGGCGGGCCAGCCGGAGCGCCAGCTGCTTGACGCGGGTCGCCGTGTCGCTGTCGCTGGCGCTGGGGGTGGCGGTCGCGGCCGCGCCCGGCGCGCTCGCCGTGATCGGCGCCGCCGCCGCGCTCCGTACGGCCGGACGGGTGGCGTCGGCGGCGAGCGCCGTGCGCGGCGCCGCCGGGACCGCCTCGATCGGTACCGCGGCTCCGAGCCCGGCGACGCCGTGAGACGTGGTGAGACCGGGTAACTCCACCGCGGGATCGGCTGCCGTCACCTGACGCCCGATGGTTTGACGCCCGATGGCGAGCCGTCCACCGAGCGGCTGCCAGCCGGTGGTGGCATGCGTCGTGACCTGCCAGGAGGTGCCGAGCAGGGCGCCGACCACGGCGGTCTTCCACACGATCTCGCGTGCCAGCTGCGCGCGTGGCGACAGGCAGCGTGTCACCATCCAGGCGGCCGCGAGAACCAGCGAGCTGTGCAAGGCATAGGTCAGGAGCCACGAGGCGACGAGTTCGGGCAGCACGCCGAGCGCCGCGCCGAGCGCCGCCCCGAGCCCGACCGCCTGGTGGACGATCGCCACGAGCGCGTCACTGAGCATCATCGGGATCGTCCTCACCGGCGAGCTCCCGCTCGCGGGCCTCGATCATCGCCTTGACCCGGGAGAGGTCGTCCGGCTCGAGCTCCCGGTCGGTGATGAGGTGACTGACCAGGGCGGTCACATCGCCGTCGAACACGCGCTCGGTGAGCTCCGCGAGCATCGAGCGCTGGACATCGCGATCACTGACCGCTGCGTGGTAGATGTACTGTCGCCCGTCACGGCGGTGGCGCACGAGGCCGCGCTTCTCGAGGCGGGAGAGGACCGTGGCGATCGTCGTGACCGCCAGGCCGCGTGACTCGCGGAGCGCCGCGTGCACCTCCGCGACCGTCGCCTCGCCACGTTGCCAGAGCTCGCGCATGACGGCGAGCTGCAGGCCGCTCAGCTGGTGCTCAGCCGACATCGGGTCACTACCTCCTCGGAGCAGGTCGCCGCCGCTCGCCGCACCTTCGCCGACACGGGGCGGGGCGCGGCGGACGGAGCGTGTCCGTCTGGAGGTGACTACTACGATCGTAGTCGAGATGTTTCAGAACCATGAGGAGCCCGTAACCCGTTGTCAGGCAGCAGGATGAAGTGGTGGCCCGGAGACCGGCGGGAGGTCGCCGGGGTCACCGCTGCGGGTCACGGACGAAGATGAGGCTGGATGGGCCAGGACGGGGCCGGGAGAGCATCAGAGTTCGAGGCGTGGCGCGGCAGGCAGGCGGGCCGGATGGGGTCTCGGGCCGTCGCTCCGTGGGGTCAGTCGCAATAAAGAGACGAGGTCGCAGGTCACAGTGAGCCGCGCTCCGATGGCCGCAATCGGAACGCTCGCATCAGCTGTGCTCCTACGACCTCACCGTTACGACCCTGTCCCCAGACCACCGATTCAGGATTCGGGCTCCGGGTCGAAACCGTCCAGTGCCAGCAAGCCGTTGTCACAGTGACAGTTCCATGGGGTCGTGCAGGTCGGCTGGCGGCGCTGGCGACGGCCGTCCACCGAGTTGACCGGGCCTCACGGCTGCTCTAGGCTCTCGGGGCTCTCGACCCCTTTTTTGGCACCGGCGAGGATCGTCAGCTGGCATGACCACCGAACGCATCATCCCGATCAGCCCGGCCCGGCGTCCCCGGCGCCGCCACCCCGAGTGGCTCCGCGTGCGCCTGCCGCACGGCCGCAACTTCGAGCGCCTGAAGACCACGATGCGTGGTCTCCGGCTCCACACCGTGTGCGAGGAGGCGCTCTGTCCCAACGTCGGCGAGTGCTGGGGGCGGGGCACCGCCACCTTCATGATCCTGGGCGACATCTGCACGCGCGGGTGCCGCTACTGCGCGGTCGCCAAGGGCCACCCGGCGCCGCTCGATCGGGATGAGCCCGGACGCGTCGGCGAGGCTGCGGAGCGCATGGGGCTCCGTCACGTCGTCCTCACGTCGGTCGATCGCGACGACCTCGAGGATGGCGGTGCGGAGATCTTCGCGGCCACCATCGAGGCCATCCGCCGGCGGCTGCCGGAGTGCCGCGTCGAGGTCCTGATTCCCGACTTCCAGGGGCGTCGCGAGAGCCTCGAGGCGGTGCTCGTGGCACGTCCCGACGTCCTGAACCACAACATCGAGACCGTGCCGCGGCTGTTCCCCACCCACCGGCTGGGTGGCGACTACGCGCTGTCGCTGGCGCTGCTGGCGCGATCGCGGGCGATCGCGCCGTCGATCCCGACCAAGTCG
This sequence comes from Candidatus Eiseniibacteriota bacterium, assembly GCA_050115055.1. Taxonomy (GTDB): domain Bacteria; phylum Eisenbacteria; class RBG-16-71-46; order CAVPCR01; family CBDCWB01; genus JASFRE01. Next base: position 4,343 of record JASFRE010000244.1, read on the forward strand.
GGCATGATGCTCGGCATGGGCGAGACCGACGACGAGGTGCGCGCCGTGCTCGGTGACCTGCTCGAGGTCGGCGTCGAGATCCTGACTCTCGGTCAGTACCTGCAGCCGGGACGCAAGCAGGCGCCGGTCGATCGCTACCTGCCGCCGGCCGCCTTCGCCGCCTGGAAGCGGCTCGGCGAGTCGATGGGATTCCGGCACGTCGAGTCCGGGCCGCTGGTCCGGAGCTCGTATCACGCCGAGTCGCAGCTGCCGGCGGACGATCCGCCGGCCCGCGCCGGCTCGAGCGACGACGATCGCACGTTGCGAAGGGAGTGACCGTGAACGCGGAGGCGCAGGGCTACGACGTGATCGTGATCGGCTCGGGTCCCGGGGGCTACGTCTGTGCGATACGCGCCGCACAGCTCGGACTGCGCACGGCGATCGTCGAGAAGGAGACCGCGATGGGCGGGACGTGCCTCAACTGGGGGTGCATCCCGACCAAGGCGCTCCTGCATGCCGCCGACCTCTTCGCCGAGATCCAGCGCGCGGCGAGCTTCGGAATCCGGGTCGACGCACCGTCGGTCGACATGAAGAAGCTCCACCAGTACCGCCAGCGCGTCGTGGCCAAGAACGCGAAGGGCGTCGAGTTCCTCATGAAGAAGAACAAGGTCGACGTGCATCGCGGCTTCGGCGCGGTGACCGCTCCCGGCACGGTGACCGTCCAGCCGCACGGTGGCGAGGCGACCTCGCTGTCGACGCGCCACATCGTCGTCGCCTGCGGCTCGGCACCACGCAACATCCCCGGCTTCGAATTCGACGGGGAGCGCGTCATCTCGAGCAACGAGGCACTGACGCTCGACCACGTCCCGGAGCGCCTGGCGGTGCTCGGGGCAGGCGCGGTCGGTGTCGAGTTCGCCTCCATCTACAGCCGGCTCGGCTCGCAGGTGACGCTGATCGAGCTCCTGCCTCACATCCTGCCCTTCGAGGACGAGGAGGTGGCTCGCGAGCTGGAGCGTGCCTTCCGCAAGCAGGGCCTCGAGGTCATGGCCGGTTGCCGTGCCGAGTCGCTCGACAAGGGCGAGCACCTGACGCTGCAGGTGCGCCAGGGCGGCGGTGACGACGGCGACGACGGCACCGTACAGGAGGTCGCGTGCGACCTGCTGCTGGTCGCCGTCGGTCGGGGACCGGTCTCGGAGGGTGTCGGCCTCGCCGAGGTCGGGGTCGAGGTCGATCGCGGCTTCGTCCGGGTCAACGAGCGGCTCGAGACCGGCGTGCCCGGCATCCACGCCATCGGCGACATCATCGCGCTGCCCGACCGCCCGCATCCCCAGCTGGCGCACGTCGCCTCGCACGAGGGGGTGCACGTCGCCGAGCTGATCGCCGGCCACACGACCGAGCCCCTCAACTACGATCAGATCCCCGGCTGCACCTACTGCTCGCCGGAGGTCGCATCGGTCGGCCTCACCGAGGCGGCGGCCCGCGAGCGCGGTCACGATGTCCGCGTCGGCAAGTTCCCGTTCTCGGCCAACAGCAAGTCCTCGGTCCTCCTCGAGACGGTCGGCTTCGTCAAGATCGTCGCCGATGCACGCTACGACGAGCTGCTCGGCGTGCACATCATCGGGCCGCACGCGACCGACCTGATCGCGGAGGGGGTCACCGCCCTCAAGCTCGAGAGCACCAGCGAGGCGCTCTTCCGGGCCATTCACCCGCACCCGACCCTGTCGGAGGCGATCGGCGAGGCGGCCCACGGCGTGCACGGGGCGCCGATCCACATGTGATCGACTGATCGACGTCGATCGATGGACGTCGATCGCGTCGCCCGCGTCTGACCGCGTGGAGGCCGGACGGCACCGGTTGCCGGCGACACCCGCCATGGACGTCACCTACCTGGAAGCGGTCCGCCGCGCCCTCGCCGACGCGATGCATGCCGACGAGCGGGTCTTCCTGCTCGGCGAGGACATCGGGGTCTATGGCGGCGCCTTCCGGGCGACCGCCGGGCTGCTCGAGCGCTTCGGTCCCGAGCGGGTCATCGACACGCCGATCGCCGAGTCGGGCATCGTCGGCGCCGCGATCGGCGCCGCGCTGATGGGGCGCCGCCCGGTGGCGGAGATGCAGTTCATCGACTTCATCGCCAACGGCTTCCAGCTCCTCACCAACTTCGCGGCCCGGTTCCACTACCGCTTCGGGCAGGCGGTGCCGATGGTGGTGCGCGGGCCGTGCGGGGGCGGGGTCGGCGCCGGGCCGTTCCACTCGCAGAACGTCGAGGCGTATTTCCTGCACACCCCGGGACTCAAGATCGTGGCGCCGGCGACGGCGGCCGACGCCTACGGGCTCCTCAGGGCGGCGATCGCCGACCCGAACCCGGTGCTGGTGCTCGAGCACAAGTGGCTCTACCGCCGGGCGCGCGGCCCGCTGCCGCCGCCGGAGGCGCCGCCGGAGGCGCTGGGTGCGGCGCGTGTGGTTCGCCCCGGCCGGGACCTGACCCTCGTCACCTTCGGGGCGATGGTGAGCCGGGCCCTCGAGGCGGCCGGGGAGCTGGCGGTGGCGGGCGTCGAGGCGGAGGTGATCGATCTCCGGACGCTGGCGCCCTGGGACCGGGAGACCGTCCTCGCCTCGGTGCGGCGCACGGGCCGCGCGCTGGTGGTGCACGA
>JASFRE010000245.1:0-6939 GCA_050115055.1 Candidatus Eiseniibacteriota bacterium
CGGTGGTCGCCGTATCATTAGGCTCGTCCATCGCCTTGAAGACGCGCGCCGCGAGTTCCAGGACCGCTACCGAGCGCGGCGCCTCGACCAGCATCAGCTCGACGTAATCGGCAGCGCTCTCGGCCTCCTCGGCCAGCAGCAGGCGTTCGGCGGTGACGTAGCGGCCGCGCAGCCGATCGGGCAGCTGCTGCAGCGGGTCGACGCAGGGATCGTCGGCATCGGCGGCGATCGCATCGGCGGCGATCGCCACGGCAATCGTGCCGCCGGCGCCCGGCAGGCCCGCGCGCGGCGGCCCGCCCGCGACGAGCGCCGCGGTGGTGACGATCACGGTGGACGCGAGGCGTGCGAACCGCGACCACCACCTCGGTGAGGTCGGTGCGGGCGCGGTCCGTGCTGGCGCGGTCGGCGCGGGCACGGGTGCGTTCGGTGCGGGCGCCGCGCCGCCGGGCCGGACAGCGCACCGCCGCGGCACCGGCCGTGACTCGACGCGTGGATCCATGGGTTCACATCCTGTGTCACCGGCCGCGCGGGGAGCGACGCATCGCCGGGGTCATCGGGTCGGCGACTGCGCCGCGTCCGGCCGCGGCGACGGTCCACTCTCGACCGGCACGTCGCCGAAGGAGGTCTTCACCGAGCGGGCCGCCCGCACCAGCGGATCGCCGCGACCGACCAGCTTGAGCTCGGCCACGGCCTCCGAGATCGGCACCGGCACGATCCGGTCCGCCTGCAGCCCGACCATGATGTCGGTCTGTCCCGCCGCTGCCAGGTCGACCGCCGTCGCGCCGAAGCGCGTGGCGAGGACGCGGTCGAAGGCGGTCGGGATACCACCGCGCTGCAGGTGGCCGAGCACCGTCACCCGCACCTCGGCCTCCGCGAGGTGCTGTTCGAGGGCAGCGGCCAGCCGGTAGCCGACACCGCCGAGGCGCAACGGGTCGTGCGAGCCCTCGACGATCTTCTTGACCGTCAGCTCGCCGCCCTCCTCCTTCGCCCCCTCGGCGATGGTGATGATGGTGAAGGTGACGCCGCAGCGCCTGCGATCCAGGCAGAACTCGGCGACCACGTCGTTCCGGTACGGAATCTCGGGGATCAGGATCACGTCCGAGCCGCCGGCGACGCCGCTGTGCAGGGCGATCCAGCCGGCGTACCGCCCCATGACCTCCACCACCATGACGCGGTGATGGGACTGCGCGGTGGTGTGCAGCCGATCGATGGCTTCGGTGGCGATCGACACCGCCGAGTCGAAGCCGAACGTCCGCTCGGTGCCGCTCAGGTCGTTGTCGATGGTCTTCGGGACGCCGATCACGCGGACCCCGAGCTCCCGGTGCATGCGGTCGGCGATCGACAGCGTGCCGTCGCCCCCGACCACGAACAGCACATCGATCCCCAGGTGCTTCAGGTTGTGGCGCGCGAGAGCACTCATGTCGCGCATCTCGCCGTCCATCTCGAAGGAGAACGGGTTGGCGCGATTGGAAGTTCCCAGGATCGTGCCGCCGCGGGTCAGGATGCCGGAGGCGTGATGGTAGTCGAGGCGCTGGTAGCGGTTCTCGACCACCCCGGCGAAGCCATCGAGGAAGCCGACGACCTGCATGTCATAGCGCGTGATCGCCGTCTTGGTGACGGCCCGGATCACCGCGTTCAGGCCCGGGCAATCGCCGCCGCCGGTGAGGATCCCGATCGTGCTGGGGGTCGGCATGGTCGCTGTGCCTCCGACAGGATGATGGCGCAGGAAGGGAGTCGTGCTCCGCGAGCGTCCGATGCTGGCGTTCGAATATAGCGAAATCGCCGCGCCGCGCCAATCGACCGGCCGCAGCGCGCCTGGCCACCGACCGCGCCGCGCCAATCGACCGGCCGCAGCGCGCCTGGCCATTGACCGCGCCACGAATAGCGACCGACCGCGCCGCGCCTGGCCATCGAACGCGCCGCGCCTGGCCATCGAACGCGCCGCGCCTAGCGAAACGCCAGGCCGACGCCGAGGGCGAGCCCGACTCCCTCGTCCTGCGACGGCAGCAGACCGCCGTGCGACGCGACCGCGAGGTCGATGCGCGCCGCACCGGCGTGGAGGCCGCTGCCGACGCTGATGGCCGGCGCCCGTCCCGGCCCCAGCGACAGACCGCCGCGCAGGCGCAACCAGGCGAGCGTCCGATGCTCGACCCCCGCGGCCCACGCGGCACGGGCCGGCGTCAGGCCCTCGCCGCCCCAACCCTGCGCATACTCGCCGGTCACCAGCCAGCGACCGAGCGCATAGGCGGCGCCGAGCCGCAGCCGCGCCGGCACCCTGACCTCGAAGTCGCCGATGGCGCGGGTCTCCTCGTCGTCGGTGACCAGGCCGTCGCCGGTCCCGGCGTTGACGACGGTCAGCGAGTCGGCGCGAAAGGTGGTGATGACCTCCTCGCCATCCGTCCACGTGACGCGGCTGACCAGGTCGCCGAGCGACAGCCCCAGCCGCAGGGCGCCACGGCGCGCCGCCACGCCGAGATCGAGGGCGGCGCCGGAACCGGACTCGGACGAGCGCCGGCGGATCAACCCGTCGCCCTGCACCCCCTCGTAGGTCGTCACCAGGCTACCGCTGGCCTCCTCGATGCGACCGTAGTACCAGCCCCTCACGTAGCGCACCGTACCGCCGACCGTCAGCTCGTCGACGACGCCGGCGAGTGACGGCAGGTACTGGTGAATGCCGTGCGAGGCCGACACTCCGACGGTGCTGAGCGCCGTGGCCTCGCCGCGCGTCGCACCGAGGTCGTAGCGCCGGTCGAGCTCGTTACCCTCGAGCAGGAGCTCGACCAGATCGCGCGGCAGCCCGCCAGTGGCCACCGCGGTGCTGGTCAGGGTCAGCGCCAGGCCGCGGTAGGTCACCGAGAGGCCGGCGGCGTCGCCGCTGACGTCGAACTCGAACAGATCGCCGTCGAGGCGCGAGAGGATGGAGTCCTTGTCGTCCTCGTCCAGGGTCGAGCCATTCAGACGCCGGTAATCGTCGACCGACAGGGTCGAGTTGCCGGCCTGACCGGCCAGCGACAGGATGTGCAGCGACAGGCCGGCATTGCCGGCCAACGACAGGTTGGCGGGGTTCAGGTGAGCGGCCTCGTAGTCGCACGCGGCGGCCGAGTAGGCGCCACCCATCGCCATGGCGGCCGGCGTCTCGGCGGTCCCGCGGACCGCGGCCGGCGCCGCGACCAGCAGCCACAGACCGGCCACGAGCCCCGCCCGCGCGGCCGCGCCACGGCCGGCGCCACGGCCGGCGCGGCGGCCGGTGCGGCCGCCGGTGCAGCCGCCGGTGCAGCCGCCGGTGCAGCCGCCGCCCGCCGGTTGCCGGCCCCGGGTCCGCGTCGTCCAGGTATCCGCCTGCCTCGTGCGCATCGCTGCACCTCCCGGGCCGCCGCCGATCAGTCGATGTCGACCCGCGTCCGCATGATCGCGATCGCCCGCACCCGGAGCCAGTCGCTGGCCAGGACCCGGACCACCTGGCCACCGCTGCCGTCCAGGTCGATGACGACGGCGCTGTAGAGCGGCGTCCCGGCGAAGAACGCCACGTCGTCCGCGTCGAGTCCCAGCTCGAGCTCGACGACGCGCGGCGCCTCGACCAGACCGTCGGGGCCGACGACGGGCGCCCCGACCGCGCCGCTCAGCACCAGGTTGCCGGAACGATCGGGGTGGTGCGCGCCCTCGACGGTGCGGCTCAGCACCAGGTGCATGGTGGCGCCGGTCGGCAGGTGGTTGGTGATCTCGGCGTGGATCATGCCGCCGGACATGTCCTCGCGGATCGTCCGGCGTGCCTCCGCGTCGAGCTCGAGGGCGTCCGGGTCGGTGGTCAGGCGGTCCGCCCCGAGGGTGACGACGAGCGGCGCCTCGAGCGCCACGCGCCCCTCGAGGCCGCTGTCGCGCGCCACCGTGCCGTAGGTCTCGCCGTCCCCGAGCCATGCGACGCCGCGCATCTCGATCTGCGCCGGCAACAGGTTCACGAGCTCGACCAGGTTCGAGTTCGTGCGGTCGAGCACGATGGTGGTGGTGGTCGAGGTGGTCACGCCGGCCGGAGCCACCCGCGCCTCGACCGGGACGACGACCTCCCGGCGGCCGGAGCCGCTGCCGACCAGCTCGACGTCGAGGTCGACTGGCAGGCCGGCGCCGTTCTCGAGCTCGATCACCATGCTGGCGGCAGCGAAGCTCATGGCGTCGAGTCCCTCGGGCAGATCGAGCTCGATGATGGTGGGCGCGATCGCCATCTCGGTCGGCTCGAGAACGCCGGTGAAGCGCTCGACGCCGGCCGGATCGGCCAGCACGGCCGTCGCCAGCAGCGTGTCGTCGGCCTGCACGTCGATCGGGGCGCCTCCCGAACCCAGGTGCATGCGGCTGCGCACCCGGACCGCGCCGGCGGTCAGTGGCTCGAACGTGGCACCGGCCAGGTCGAAGGTCACCGAGCCCGCCTCGCCGGCATCGAGCACGACGGAGGCACGCAGCGTGTCGCCGCCGGCCCCGCGCAGCTCCGGCAGGATGATGTCGACCGTTGCCGGCGGCGCCGTCCGGTTCTCGACCCGCACCTCCAGCCGGCCATCGGCGAACAGGACCGTGCCGGCCTCGGTGCCGCCATCGAGCTCGATCGCCTGCTCGCGGACGATGCGCTGCGGGGCGAGCACGGCGAGAGCCGAGCGCACGGTCGCCCCCGGCAGCAGCTCGAACCCGACGGTGAGCGGATCGCCGGCATCGATCAGCACCGGCTCGGCGCTGCCGGCGGAGCGGCCCGCGGCCTCGACGCCGAGGCGCTGCCCGACCCGCGCGCCGTCGAGGGTGACGGCCGCGGCGACCGTCGCTCCGGGCGGCACCGTCGTCTGGAAGGCGGCGACTCCGATCACGTCGCCGCTCGACGGGTCGACCAGCGTCAGCGTCGTCGACTCGAGCGCGACCGGCAGGCCGTTGGTGAGCGACACGCGGCATCGGGCGCGCTCGAAGGTGGCGTGCGTCAGGCTGTCGAAGGGCGGCAGCGTCGCCGCCACCGTGAAGTCGAAGGGCTCGATCTGGTGGTACGAGCCGTCCCAGCGCGAGGCGTCGGGCCAGAGTTCGACGAAGCGCAGGGCGTGCGCGAGCGCTGCGGGCGCTGTGATCGCGACCGGGCCGAGGTCGATGTCCGCCGTGCCCTCGAACGGTTCGAGGCGAATGGCGTCATCCACCTGGACGCGCTCGATCCCCCGGTCGACGGCGAGGGTCAGCGTCCCGAGGCTGTCGATTCCGAACTGCCCGTCCGCGTCGACCAGGTCGGCGAGGGCGTAGACCTCGCTGGTGATCGGAACGGTCAGGTCGACGTCCCAGCTCGGTGCCTCGGGGACCTCGCAGCCGGCCAGCGGCACCAGCACCGCCATGATGACGGCCGCCAGTCCGCTGAGGGCGCGCCCCCACCGCGCCGACCGGTGCGGCGACCGCCAGCAACGAATCCGAGGGGTCGTCTCGATGGCATCCACGATGGTCCACTCCAAGACGGTACGCGCCCACGGAGGTCCGCCGGGCGCCGTTCCGGGGTCCTGGGCGAGGGGGGAAGCCGGAGAGAGACGCAAGCCACATGCCGGCCGGTGCGCCATCCGGCGCCCGAGTATCCCGGGGGACGGTGCGGCGCCGTTGACGCCGATCCCGGCGCGGCGCGGCGATCACCAGCCACCGCGGGCCGGCCGCACGTCGCGGCGCAATGCGGCGGCATGGCTGCAACCTGACCTGGCGCGCCGGCGGCGGGATTGCGTTGCGCAATGACCGCGCGCCCGTGCCGCATGCGGGCGCAGCGCTCGCACGACGATCCGTCTCGACCAGGTGTCGAGAACGCCGCCAGATGACCGATGCATCGGGTAGACGCAACACGGGCCGAGGTCGAGTGCAGGCGAGCGCAGAAATGCGCGATCGACATACGATTCTTGTAGGCGCGTCGCCCGCTGATGTGTATCATGGTCGTGCAACCCGCCGCCCACTGCGCCGCCCCGATTCGAATTGGTGATACACGTGAATCCAGTGGATGACACTCCTGGTCAGCTGTCGGGATCGCCATCGTCGTTGCCGTCGGCCGGCGAGGAGATCGCGACCAGCAGCACCGGACGGCCACGCCGTCCCGGCCGCGGTCGCGGCTCGCGTCGCGAGACCGCACGGGTCGCCGGCGGCGACGACGACGACAGCACGGACAACGACGAGAGCAAGTCGACGACCGAAAGCCAGTCCGCCCCCGCCGAGACGGTGCCCAACACCGGCAATGCGGCCATCGACTCGGCGCTCCTCCTCGCCCGTCGTGACGGCGCCGGCGCCATGGTCATCCTCGCGCCGAAGCGGATCCCGATCGAGGTCCTGCGCGCCATCCCGTCCGACGTGAGGCTCGTGGTGGGAGTCGCCGCCGAGGAGCTCGAGCGCTACTACCGCGAGGCCGGCTGCCACGCCGTCCGCGCCCCCGGTCGGTTCCGGTCGCGCACGGCGCAGGCGCGCCACGCCATCTTCCAGGCCCGCGCCGCCGGCCAGCTCCAGGGCGTCCGTCGCGTGGTGGTGATCAGCGCCGAGTCCGGCCGGCGAACGCTCAGCACCGTCATGCAGGTCGACCTCGACCTCGAGTTCGAGGAGGCCGCGGCGCTCGACCGCGCCATCCAGAGGCACGGCGGCCAGGCCAACGTGCTGGCGCTGCTGCTCGACGTGGCGATCGAGATCGGCCTGTTCGGCATCGAGGGGCATCCGGTCGGGACCATCCTGGTCTACGGCGCCACCGGCCAGGTGCTGCGCCGCTCCCGCCAGCTGACCTTCAATCCCTACCACGGCTATGCGGAACGCAGCCGCAACATCGCCGACCAGGACGTCCGCGAGAGCCTCAAGATCTTCGCGCAGATGGACGGCGCCCTGCTGATCCGCAACGATGGCGTCATCGCCGCCGCCGGGCGCTACCTGCTCGTGCCGCCCGGTGACTCGGTGACGGTGCGCGGGCGCGGCACC
>JASFRE010000246.1:0-6939 GCA_050115055.1 Candidatus Eiseniibacteriota bacterium
AGGCTCGTGCCGTCGATCGCGACCGGCGAGGCGAGGCCTGCGAGGTCGAGCAGCGTCGGGTAGAGGTCGATCAGCTCGACCGGCGCGTCGACGACGATGCCGGCGCGACCGCCGGGATGGCGCATCATGAGCGGAATGCGCGCGCAGTCGTCGTAGACGTACAGACCGTGCTCGAAGTAGTAGTCGTGGTCGCCGAGGCTCTCGCCATGGTCCGCGGTGACGACGACGATGGTGCGGTCACGCAGGCCACGCGCGTCGAGGTCGGCGAGCAGTCGCTGCACCTGGTGGTCGGTGTACAGGATCTCGCCGTCGTACTGGTCGACGTAGACGTCGATGTCGGTCTCGTCGCCGAGCCGCGCCACGGGCGGGATGGCGTCGAGCGGCGCCAATCGTCTGCCGCGCGACTCCGAGACGAATGCCTGGTCGAACGGCGGCGGGCTGGCGTACGGGCCGTGCGGATCCATGTAGTGGAGCCACAGGAAGACCGGCGTATCGCCCTGCTCGTGCAGCCAGCGGATGGCGATGTCCGTGGCCGGCGCCGCGTCGAGCTGCGTGCCGTCGTATTCCGGGGTGGTGTCGTGGTAGAAGTCGAAGCCCTCGCCGAGGCCGGTGCCCTCGGCGTTCAGCACGTAGTTGCAGACGATGGCGCCGGTCCGGTAACCGGCGTTGCGCAGCACCTCGGCCAGCGTCACGTTGCGTGGATGGAGGTGGTCGACCAGGCGGCGCACGCCGTGCGAGTGGGGATAGAGGCCGGTCAGCATCGAAGCGACGCTCGGCGTCGTCTTGGGGCGTGGCGTCGTGGCCTGGCTGAACCGCACCGCGGTCGCGGCGAAGGCGTCGAGGTGCGGGGTCGTCTGCCGGGCGTAGCCGTGGACGCTCATGTGGTCGTAGCGCAGCGTGTCGATCGAAATCAGGATGATGTTCGGGGCCCCGGCGCCCGGAACGCCGCGCCCGGACCAGGCCGCGACACGGAGCGTGCCGAGCCCGGCGATACCGACGACGAGCGCGACACCTGCCACGCGGCGCACGCCCGGTGCCACCATCCAGCTCGCCAGGGCACCGGGTCCCGCACGACGGACCGCGGCGAGGAGGAGGGCGCATGGCAGGATGACGACGAGGCCGTTCAGCAGCAGACCGGCCAGCGTGCGCGATCCCGGGAACCACGGGGCCTGGTTGACGGGAACGAGGAGGCCGGCGCCCAGGACCAGCCCGGTCACCAGGGCTCCGCACTGCGTTCGCCGCCGGCCAGCGTCACCGGCGCGCGCCACGATCAGGGCGAGTAGTTGCACGATGGCCAGGACGGCGACCGCGTACACGGCATGGCGTTCCGCCAGTCGCAGCATCGCCGACCAGGCGAGCCCGGTCAGAGCGTGGGCGAAGTAGAGGTGCTCGTGGGCGAGTCGCCAGCCGGTGATGGTCCCGGTCGCCAGTCCGAGGAGGATTCCGAAACCCGGGCCGATCCAGATGTCCCGGATCGAGGCAGGGGCGGCACGGCGGCTCTGCGGCATGCGGATCCCCCTGGTTCGGAGCTGCGGGGTGGACCGGCGCCCCCCCGACGCCTGTGCCGCCGCGGAGGGCTAGCCATCTCCTGACTATCGACCACTTGCTGGCCGGTCGTGAGCGCCGGGGGCGGAGGCGAACGCCGGGAGGGGAAACCGTGGCTCGGGCTTCCGTGCAGGTGTCGTGAGGGCCCGGGGCCTGACCCGGTCGCCAGTGCCGGGATCGCGCCAGCCGATCAGGAACACCGGCGCGCCGGCGGGCGCGAGCCTCGATCGGCTATACTGACGTTGCGCGGCGCGCGCCGTCGCGCGAGACGATCGGGCGCGCAGGGCGATGGGCCACCCATCGGCGAGGGGGCGACCGGCCGGCGGGGCGTGCCGGGGCGGACGGATTCCGGAGGAGATCGCAATGCAGCATGCCTGGCAGAGTGCGGAGGGCCCCTTCCTGCGATGCGCTCCCTGGTCGCGCGCGGCGTGGCGATGCGCGACGGCGGTCGGCGTCGCGGCGACACTCGTGGTGATTGCCAGCCGGTGCGGCGCCGCGCCGGAGGTTCCAGCTGCCGGGACCGCGACCGGCAGCGGCGCCGGGCGGGCGCTGGTCTGGGCGACGGCGGCGGATGTCGACGAGGAGCTGGCGGCGTTCACGCCCCGCGTCATCACCCGCCTCGGCACCGACTGGCTGGTCGAGATCGATGCGACCGGCGTCGCGACGCTGGACGCCGGCCGCATCGCCGATGCCGCCCCCTGGAGCCGGCCCACCTACCTGGTGACCGGCCCGGAGGCGAGGCTCCGGCCGCAGCTGCAAGGGCTGGAGCGTGTGGCGCCGGCACCGGGACCCTGGTGGCTGGTGCGTGGATCGCGCGCGGCGGTCGAGGAGCTCGCGTGGCGTGGCATGAGCATCGTCGAGCTCTCACCGCCGGATGATGCGCGAGCGTCGGCGCGCGCTCTCGCCGCCCGTCGCCAGCGCGCGGAGGCGCCGCAGACGCAGCGGCTCGAGCGCCAGGTCGACCCCGACATCCTCCAGATTGTCATGGGCATGAGCGTCGCCTCGATGGAGACGACGATCCGCCGGCTCGAGCGCTTCGAGACCCGCTACAGCTACGCCGACTCCTGCCGCGCGGCCGCCGAGTACCTGGCCGGCCGGTTTGACGAGATGGGGCTCGACGTGGAGTTGCAGCCGTTCGAGCTGACCGTGCCGGACACGACCGAGGTGCTGAACGTCGTCGCCACCCAGCCCGGCACCGTGCATCCCGAGCAGGTCTACATCCTCTGCGGTCATTACGACTCGATCGCCGGTCCCGGCTCGGAGATCAGCGCGCCCGGCGCCGACGACAACGGCAGCGGCACCTCGGCGGTCGTGGAGGCGGCCCGCGTACTCTCGCAGCACCGCTTCGAGTCGACGATCCGGTACATCTGCTTCGGAGGCGAGGAGCAGGGGCTGGTCGGTAGCCGGCACTACGTCGAGGACGTGGTCGTCGGGCAGGCGATCGACGTGCGCGGGGTCATCAACCTCGACATGATCGGCTATGTCCACCCCGGCTATCCGCAGTGGGACGCGAACATCTTCTACGATCAGGGGCTCTCGCTGCTGCTGGGCCAGCACCTGGCACAGTGCGTGAACGACTACACGCTCTGCGTCGACGTCGAGGTGCCGAGCGAGGTTCCGATCTACGGCAGTGACCACTTCTGGTTCGCTCAGTACGGCTATCCGGCGGTGTTCGGCATCGATGCGCAGCTCCAGACCGCTCCCGACTGGTACCCCAACTACCACTCGACCAGCGATCGCGTCGACAATCTCGACCTCTACTACATGACGGACTTCGCGCGCGGCGCCACCGCCTGCCTCGCCGAGCTGGCGGTCCTCGACCGGGTCAATCCGGTCTCCATCGCCTGGCACGAGATGACATCCGCCGAGGGTCGGGTCGCGATCGCCTGGCGCACCGGCTTCGAGCGCGACGTCCTGGGGTTCCAGGTCTGGCGGGCCGATGCCGGTGGCGATGCCGGTGGCGATGGCGGTGGCGATGGCGGCGTGGCGGGTGACTGGACACGGATCAGCGCCGCGCGGATCGACGCCACCGGGCGGGACGGCTCGGAGTATCAGTGGATCGACCGTGCGGTCGTGCCCGGTGCGACCTACCGCTACCGCCTCGTGTCGGTGGAGCGGTCGGGTGCGACCCAGCGCTTCGAGCTCGGTGGGATCACCGTGACGAGCGCTCAGGCGTCCGTCGGTGGTGTACCGCGACCCCTGCTCCGGGGCGCCCGCCCGAACCCGTTCCGGCCGGGGGCGACCATCGACTTCGAGCTGCCGCGCGCCGCGCACGTCCGGCTCGAGCTGTTCGACGCGGCCGGTCGCCTGGTGCGAACGCTGGTCGACTCCGAGCTCGCGGCGGCGGGGCACGCCGTCGACTGGGACGGCCGCGACAACGCCGGCCGGCGCCTGGCGACCGGCGTCTACTTCGCGCGGCTCGAGGCCGCGGGCACCACGCAGACGCGCAAACTCGTGCTGGCCGAGTGAGGTTCGCGGCGGGCGCGCACGAGGGGACCACCGGTACGGCGCGGCCCACACTGGGCGGCGCCGGCCGACTCGCTAATCCCGGTAACGCGCCTTGAGGGCTCCCCAGGTCACCGGCTCGACCGGAATCACCGAGCAGGCGTAGGGATTGAAGCTGTCCGACTGCCAGCCGATGACGCGGTCATTGGGCTCGCACTGGCAGAGCGTCCACAGGTTGCAGCCCTGCGTCGTCTGGACGATGACGGCGCCGCCGAAGACCGCCACCTCGGAGGACAGGTCGAGGGTCTGCTGCAGGGCGCAGCTCGCGCGGTCGATCCGGTGCAACTGGCCGCTGCCGTCGGCGGTGGTGACCCAGACGGCATCGAGGTCACCGTCGAACGCCAGACCGAATGCGGTCGCGGGAGTGGGACACTGCGAGACCAGCTGTGCGGCACCCGGTCCCACCGCCCACTGCATGGTCGCGATGTCCTCGTCGAGGTCGGCTACCTTGTAGGTGATGACGCCCGCCTGCACGTTGGTGATGGCGATGCCCCGACACGTCTCCCACGGGCAGCCACTCACCTGGTAGTCCACTGCCAGCGTGTTGACGTTGACCCAGAAGACGTCGCCGGCGTGCGGACCGGAGGCACCGAACAGGAGATGGGTGCCCTCGTAGCCGCTGTCGCGCCAGCCCCACTGGTCGAGCGTCGGCTGCGGAAAACCGCCGAGGTAGCCGCCTGCCTGGTCGTAGAAGTAGATGGCGTTATCGCCATTGCCGTTGACGCCGTCCCCGTCCAGGTCGCTGCCCATCACCCAGAAGAGGCCACCGTGCCAGCCGAGACCGGTGCAGTAGTGATCGACGAGCTGCGGGCCACCGACCACCCACGAGCTGACGACCGGCAGATCGGCGCGCAGCCCGGACGCCGTAGAGCGCGTGGCAGCCGCCCGCGCCGCCCGGGAGTCGCCGGCGTCGATCGTGGGGGAGGACGCCCCCAGGGCGACGGACACCCACAGGATTCCGATCAAGGGTGCAAGCATCAACCGTCGCATCAGTTACCTCGAGAATCGCGGTGCTGGCCGGAGCGGGTGGGCAGGCGCTGTCGGTCACGATCCAGTAGCGTGGTCCAGCCAGTTTATCATGCCCCCGCCGGGAGCGACAAGCTGCTGCCCCGGCGGAGGTTGCCGGGCCATTCGACCCCACGGCGCGGTGTCTGCGGGGCGGTCGGTGGTGCCCGGTTGTGCGCCGCCCCGGCTTCCAGTAGCGTGCCGCCGTCCGGGTCCGGGCCGCGATCAGGCCGGGGGATCCGGCGAGCATCACGCCACGCCGCACCGGGAGGACTGCGATGGACTGGGTCGACCTGCGATCGGACACCGTGACCTGGCCGACCGCGGCCATGCGCGAGGCCATGGCGCGCGCCGAGGTCGGTGACGACGTGTACGGTGAGGACCCGACGGTCAATCGCCTCGAGGAGCGGGCGGCGGCGATGACCGGGCACGAGGCCGGGCTGTTCGTCCCGTCCGGAACGATGGGCAATCTGGCGGCGGTCCTGACCCACTGCGGGCGCGGCGACGAGGTCATCCTGGGGAGTCGTTCCCATACCTTCCTCAACGAGGCCGGGGGGATCTCGGCGCTGGGCGGCGTTCACTCCCGACAGCTTGCGAACCAGGAAGATGGGACGCTCGACCCGGAGGCGATCGCGGCCGCCATCCGTCCGGACGATCCGCACTGCCCACGGACGCGTCTCGTCGCGCTCGAGAACACGCACAACGGCTGCGGTGGTGTGCCGATCGGCGCCGCGGACACTTCCCGGGTGGCGGAGCTCGTGCACGGACTCGGCATCGCGTTACATCTTGATGGCGCACGGCTGTTCAATGCTGCGGTCGCGCTCGGTGTGCCGGCTGCCGAGCTCGCCGCGCCGGCCGACTCGGTCACCTTCTGCCTGAGCAAGGGGCTGTGCGCTCCGGTCGGCTCGGTGCTGTGCGGGTCGCGGTCGTTCATCCAGCAGGCGTTGCGGGTGCGCAAGCAACTCGGCGGAGGCATGCGGCAAGCCGGCGTGGTGGCGGCGGCCGGGCTGGTCGCGCTCGACACCATGGTCGACCGTCTGGCCGAGGATCACGCCCGTGCGCGGCGGCTGGCGGAGGGGCTGGCGCCGCTCGCCGGACTCGAGCTGGCGCCGGGGACGCCGTGGACCAACATGGTCTTCCTGACGCTCGTGTCACACACCAGCGACGAGGTGGTGGCGCGCCTCGCCGGGCGCTCGATCCGGGTGGGCGCCATCGACGCACGCCACCTGCGTCTGGTCACGCACTACTGGATTGATGACGAGGCGATTGCGCGCGCGCTCGAGGCATTCACCGCCGTGCTCGGCTGACGCACGCCGGGTGCCTCCGGTCAGCGAACGACGACGAGTCGCGCCACCCGCGAGCGGTCGATTTCCACCTGGCTCCCGCCACCAGAACGCGAGACCGGCGCGACGCCGGCCGGTGCGTCGAGCACCAGCCAGTAGACCCCACCAGGCACGCGGGACCCGTCCGCACACCGCAGGTTCCAGTCGATTGCGCCCGACGATGAGGCGGCGCGCAGGCGCTCTACCAGACGACCGCGGGCGTCGAAGATCGAGATCGTGCGCGTCGCGTTGCCGCCCGCTGCCGCGGCGTGTGGGGCGATGCCGTCGCCTGCCGGCCCCGGGCCGGCGCCGTCGATGATCCGCAGGTGAGCGTGGCCAACCGCCGGATTGCCGAGTAGCTCGAGCCCGGCGCCGAACGCGGCGTGCGTGACGCCATCGCCGCCGCCGCTGGCGCCGCTCGCGATCCCCGTCGTGGCCGCGGGCACGATCCGGAACGCGGCGCTCACGTCGACGACGCTCTCGCCGCCCTGGGTCAGCGTGGCTCGTATGTGGGCGCTGGCGCCGGGGGCGCCAGCCACCGTCCACTGATGGTGGCCGCTGT
>JASFRE010000247.1:0-6913 GCA_050115055.1 Candidatus Eiseniibacteriota bacterium
GTGGGGATGAGTCGCCTCGCGGGTCAGGCCAGGAGTCTGTCGAAGCAAGAGCGGTGCCCGTGGGATGCTCGACCGGATGCCGGGGAGGCCCACCTAACTGGTTATCACTGCCAGCGTTGAGTGGCGAGTCCCGGACCCTGCCGGAATCGGCGTGGACTTCGGGTCAGCCCCTCCCGGCACCGGCTGCCAGAATGTCCCGCGCGGCGCTCGCCCCTGCCAGATCCTCCACGGTCGAGTCGCCGTCCCAAGGGCGTGCCCCGTTCGACGCGGGGCGAGCCTGTCGAGCGCGGCGCGCCGCACGCGACGCCGCGATGGTCCGGTCCGCTGTCCACCGGGCAGCCGGATGCAGCGAGCGAAGGAGCAATGCGAGTCATGTCGAACGAGACCCTGCGAGCGAGCTATGGCAAGACGGTCGAGCTCTCCTACGACGACGCCCTGGCGCGCGTCGAGGCGGCGCTCGAACGGGAGGGATTCGGGATCCTCTGCCGCATCGACGTGCGGGCGACGCTCAAGAAGAAGCTCGACGTCGAGGTCCCGCCCTACCAGATCCTCGGTGCCTGCATGCCACGCATGGCGCACCGGGCGCTCTCCGCGGTGCCCGAGGTCGGGATCATGCTGCCGTGCAACGTCGTCGTCCGGGAGCAGGCGGACGGGCGGACGCGCGTCGAGGTCGTCGACACCCGGACGATGGCGCAGATGTTCACCGACCCGACCCTCGCCGAGGTGGCGCAGCAGGTCGGTGAGCACCTCCACCGGGTGCTCGAGGCGGTCGCGTAACGGCCGCGGACCGACCGTCCCGGCGACCGGGTTTGGCTTGTCATTCCGGCGCTGCGCGCATAGAGTCACTCGTGCCCGGCCGACACCGGAACGCGCTGCTGTGCAGCCACGTGTCGGCTGCTGCACCGAACGTCACTCATAGTTTGCAGAAGGACCGGAAGATGAGCAATCAGACGACCAAGGAGCTCCAGGCGGAGCTCGTCACCACGATGAAACGGTGGCAGAAGATCGAGGACGCCTCCGTCGCCTCGACTGGCCGGATCATCGAGCAGACCGACAACCCCCTGATCCGGCTGGTGATGGAGATCATCCAGCGCGATTCGCAGATGCACCACCGGGTGCAGGCCCTCATCGCGGGGTCGCTCGAGAGCGCCGCGATTTCGCTGAAACCCGAGGAGATGACCGCGGTCTGGGAGAGCATCGAGAAGCACATCGAGCTCGAGAAGCAGATGGTCGGGTTCGTGGAAGAGACCCTGGAGACGCTCAAGGGACGCAAGATGCTCGTCCAGGAGTACCTGCTCCACTACCTGCGAACCGACGAGAAGAAGCACGACGAGCTGCTCGAGGCGCTCGAGGGGATCAAGAAGGGCATGTACCCCTACGCCTCGTAGACCGCTGCACGGGACCGGGACGTCGGATCGGGTGGCCGCGGGGTGCTGTGGCGCATGGAGGCGCGCCGCCCCGCGCCGCCCCTCGTCGCCCCTCGTCGCCCGACTCGATCCGCTCCCGGCAGGGCCGCCCGGCCGCCCGATCCACCCCGCCCGGGCGCCTGCCGTCACACCCGATCCGTCGCCTCGGACCGCGGACTCCGCCGCGGCCCAAGCATCAAAAACTTCGATCGCCAGACTCCAATCCGCTTATATGCGCCGCCCTCGCATGCCCATCCGGTTCCACATGTGCTGCCAGCACGCCGAATCGCATTGACGGGTCAAGCGTGATCGCTATCCTGATATCGGTCGTTGCCACCGGGTCGATGTCGCCGGGACCGCTGTCCTCCGCAGGAGGCTCCACCGATGTCGGTGATCACGCTGTTCAGCGCCTCGCAGTGCCACGGAGACGAGGTCGCTCGACGGGTCGCTGATCGCGCCGGGCTCGACCTTCTCGAAGACGCCGCCGTCTTCGCCGAGGCAGTCGCTTCGAGCTCCCTGCCGATCGAGCAGCTGGCGCGTGCCGTGCACGGTCCGCCGTCGTTCTTCGATCGCTGGAAACGCGAGCGGGAGATCGGCATCGCCCAGGTCCGCGCCGCCCTGGCCCGTCTCCTGGCCGATCACCCCGCCTTCGTCCTCCACGGCTTCACCGGACTCCTGATCCCGAAGCGCGTCACGCACGCCCTTCGCGTCTGCCTGGCCGCGCGCAGCGACTACCGCGAGACGCAGGCCGAGCAGGCGCTCGGCATCGCGGCGAAGGAGGCGCGCGATCTCGTGCGCAAGGAGGACGAGGCGCGCGCGACCTGGACCCGCACCATCCACCGCGCCGGCCCGTGGGACAAGGACCTCTACGACATCTTCCTGCCCATGGAGACGACGGCGGTCGACGAGGCGGTCGATCTGGTGACCATGCACGCGGCACGGCCGGAGCTGCAGCCGACGGACGCCTCGCGCCGGGCGGTGGTCGATTTCGGCCTGGCAAGCCGCGTCCAGGTCGCGCTCGCGGAGGCGGGGCACGATGTCGACGTGGCGGCCGACGGCGACGCCGTGACCATCACCATCGAGGAGTACACGCGGCGCCTCGGGCACCTCGAGCAGGAACTCAAGACGATCGCCGGCAGCGTACCGGGAGTGCGTACCGTCGCCACCCGGCTGGGGCCGCACTACAGCCGGCCGGACATCTACCCGAAGATCGACCTGCCGCGGAAGATCCTTCTCGTGGATGACGAGCGCGAGTTCGTACGCACGCTCTCGGAGCGTCTCCAGACGCGTGATCTCGGCGCGGCGCTGGCCTACGACGGCGAGGAGGCGCTCGAGATCCTCCGGGCCGAGGCGCCGGACGTCATGGTGCTCGATCTCAAGATGCCGGGGATCGACGGCCTTGAGGTGCTCCGGAGAGTCAAGCACGAGCACCCGCGCACCGAGGTGATCATCCTCACCGGTCACG
This sequence comes from Candidatus Eiseniibacteriota bacterium, assembly GCA_050115055.1. GTDB lineage: Bacteria > Eisenbacteria > RBG-16-71-46 > CAVPCR01 > CBDCWB01 > JASFRE01. The sequence goes on from JASFRE010000247.1 coordinate 2,872, forward strand.
GCACGGAGCGCGAGGAGGCGCTGGCGATCGAGCTCGGCGCCTTCGCCTACCTGCAGAAGCCGGCCGACATCGACGTGCTCGCCGAGACGATGCGAGCCGCCTACAAGCGGGTCCAGGAGTCGAGGCGCGTCGACGCGAGCGCCGCCGGCGGCGAGGCCTGAGCGCCCACCGACCTCGCGGGGAGACTGGTCCGTGCCCGTGCAACGTCCCCAACCGCTCGACGACCCCGCTGCCGCGATCGAGCAGCTGACGTCGGCGCGGCAGTACCGCCAGCTCAAGCTGTTCAGCGCCGTGTCGATCGCGCTGGTGGCGGTGATCCCGCTCATCATCATGACCGGCATCAACTATCACCAGTATCAGCAGGCGTTCCACGAGGAGCTGGTGCGCCCGATCTCGCAGATCACGACCAATGCCGAGCGCTCGATGGAGTTTTTCATCTCCGAGCGTCTCTCGGCCCTGTCGCTGGTGGTGCACGAGGAGTCGTTCGACGAGCTCCAGGACGCCCGTCGCCTGCAGCGTCTTCTCTCCAGCATGAAACGCTCGTTCGGGGGCTTCATCGATCTCGGTCTGATCGACTCGCAGGGCCGACAGCTGGCCTACGCCGGTCCGTACCACCTGGCCGGCAAGTCGTACGAGGACCAGCCCTGGTTCCACGAGGTGCACCTGCGCGACGTCTTCGTCAGCGAGGTGTTCCGCGGATACCGCGACATTCCGCACTTCGTCATCGCGGTGCGGCACGAGAGCGAGGATCAGGGCGCCTACGTGCTGCGGGCGACGATCGATACCGAGATGATCGATCGCCAGGTGCTGACGCTGCACGGGCAGCCATCGAGCGACGCCTTCATCATCAATCGCGAGGGTGTGCTGCAGACCCCGTCCAGGTTCTACGGCGATGTGCTCGAGCCCTGGCCGCTGCCGGTGCCGACCTACTCGGAGCAGACCGTCGTCGAGGAGATCCGCGACGTGGACGGCGGCACGGCGGTGTGCGGTTACGCCTACATCGACCGCTCGCCGTTCATCATGATGTTCGTGAGCCGTCCGGGCATGCAGCCGGGCTGGCTGTCGCTGCGCCGCAACCTCGTCCTGTTCACCAGCGCCAGCGTCGTCCTCATCCTCGTGGTGGTGGCCTGGGGCTCGAAGTACATGACCGATCGCATCCGCCTGTCGGATCAGCGGCGCGCGATCCTGTTCCACAACCTCGAGTACACCAACAAGATGGCGGCGATCGGCCGGCTCGGTGCCGGTGTCGCCCACGAGATCAACAACCCGCTGGCGATCATCGACGAGAAGGCGGGGCTCTTGAAGGATCTGCTGACGCTGTCGGAGGAAATGCCGCCGCGCGAGAAGTTGCTGGCGCAGATCGACTCGATCCTGAAATCGGTCGAGCGTTGCAGCCGCATCACCCACCGCCTGCTCGGCTTCGCCAAGCACATGGACGTGCGCAACGAGATCATCGACCTCGAGGCGCTGATCCGCGAGGTGCTCGGCTTCCTCGACAAGGAGGCCGGCTACCGTAACGTGCAGATCGACTTCGACATCCCGCCGGATCTGCCGAACGTCCAGAGCGACCGCGGCCAGCTGCAGCAGGTCTTCCTGAACATCATCAACAACGCCTTTGCAGCGGTCCCGGACGACGGCCGGCTACGCATCTCGATGGCGCGCATCGTCCCCGATCGCGTGCTGGTCAGGATCGCCGACAACGGCCAGGGCATCCCGGAGGAGCATCTGCCGCACGTCTTCGAGCCCTTCTTCACCACCAAGAAGGGCTCCGGGACGGGGCTCGGGCTGTCCATCACCTACGGCATCGTGCAGAAGCTCGGGGGCACGATCTCGGTGCAGAGCAAGGTCGGTGAAGGGACCTGCTTCGCCATCGAGCTGCCGGTCTACCGGGACAGCGGGGGGACACACGCGGCATGAACCCGATGCGCGTGCTGATCGTCGACGATGAGGAGGAGCTGGTGCAGGCGCTGGTCGAGCGCCTCAAGCTGCGGCGGATCGATGCCGAGGGCGTGACCAGCGGCGCCGCCGCGCTCGACGCCATCACCTGCACCAACTTCGACGTCATCCTGATCGATGTCAAGATGCCGGGGCTCGGCGGGATCGAGCTCGTCAAGCGCATCAAGGAGCATTGCCCGGGGCTGCAGGTCGTGCTGCTCACCGGTCACAGCTCGCGCCAGGACGCCGACGAGGGCATGCGCCTCGGCGCCTTCGACTACCTCATGAAGCCGGTCCGGCTCGAGAACCTGTTGAAGACCCTGGAGGCCGCTGCCGGGCGCAGCGCGGAGACGAGCGAATGATCGATCATCCGGAGCGCCGTGTCTTCGAGCAGGGTCTCGGCTTCTTCGGCGCCATCACCGCCAGCCTGTCGCACGAGATGAACAACGTGCTGGCGATCGTCAACGAGCTGTCGGGCCTGCAGGACGACTGCCTGGTCGCGGCGGAGCGGGGACGGCCGCTCGATCCGGCGCGGCTGCGCAGCGTCGCCGGTCGGATCGCCGAGCAGGTCGAGCGCGGCAAGTCATTCGTCAAGCAGCTGAACGGATTCGCGCACTGCATCGATCGCCCGGGTGTGATGCTGGATGTCCAGGAGCAGGTGGAGGCGGTGACGGCGCTCTGCCAGCGTTTCGCGCGGCTCCGCAGGCTGACGCTCGCCGCGCGGCCGGCGACGTCGACCTGTCACGTGGTCGGCTGTGCCTTCGAGCTGCAGCACCTGCTCTATCGCGCCATCGAGCACGGCCTGGCGCAGTCGGCCGAGGGCGAGTCGATCGGCATCACCGTCGAGCTGGCGGACGGCGGTGGGGCGCGGATCACGGTGACGGCGGGGGCGTCGTCGGGCGGTGCGGTCGCCGCCGCTGCCGCCACCGCCGCCACTGCCGCTGCCACTGCCGCTGCCGACACCACCAACGCCCCCCGTGCCGGCGTCACGGACGGGGAGGACGACCCCGGAGAGCGGGAGGTGTTCCTCGAGCGCTTCGCCTCGCTGCTCGGCGGCCGCGCATGCTGCATGCGCGAGGGCACGGCGCCGCTCGCCATCGTCCTGGAGCTACCGGCCGAGCTGCGCCACGTCGGTGGTGCCGAGAGGGCGACGCCGGGCGCGCCGCACGAGGATCAGGACGATCGCGGAGGTCGAGACCGATGACCGGAGAACGGGTGCTGATCGTCGACGACGAGGCCGAGCTGCGCGAGACGCTCGCGGAGCGCATGACGGCGCGTGGCCTCACGGTCGCGACCGCCGCGAGCGGCGCGGAGGCGCTCGAGATCCTCGAGCACCGGGACTTCGACGCCGTGGTGCTCGACCTGGCGATGCCGGGGCTGGACGGCGTCGAGACCCTGCGACGCATGCTGTCCATCAACCCCGACCTGCAGGTCATCCTCCTGACCGGCCAGGCGACGGTGAAGAAGTCGATCGAGGTCATGAAGCTCGGGGCGCTCGACCTGCTCGAGAAACCGACCGATCTGCGGGTCCTGATCGCCAAGATCGAGGAGGCTAGCGACAAGAAGGCGCTCCTCTTCGAGCAGCGGACCGAGAAGCAGATCTCCGACATCCTGAAGAAGAAGGGGTGGTAGGCGATGAGTGCGCTCGACCCGGTGGAGAGGATCGAGACGCTGTGCGTGGGTGACGTGATGATCGCGCTCGAGGACTATCCGGCCGTGTCGCCGGAGACGAGTCTCAGGGAGGCGATCCGCATCATGGAGCTCGCGCAGCTCGATGTCGGTGGCCGGCTGTCCCTGCCCCGCATCCTGCTGGTGATCGACGACGGCCGTCTCGTCGGCCACGTGCGCCGGCGCGACATCATGCGCGGCCTCGAACCGAGCTATCTGCTGGCGAAGCCGCTCGACTATCGCAAGAAGTGGTTCGACATCCAGGTCGATCCGCTGATGGCGGAGTTCACCGCCGGTCGCGTGGTGAAGGCGATCCGCGACCAGGCCGAGCGGCCGGTGCGCCAGATCATGCTGCCGATCCAGGGATCGCTGGACCACTGCGACCACATCATCACCGCCGTGTACGAGATGGTCGCGATGGGGGTGCCGTTGCTGCCGG
>JASFRE010000248.1:0-6894 GCA_050115055.1 Candidatus Eiseniibacteriota bacterium
TCGATCCGCGGAGAGATGACCGAGCTGGTCGAAGGTGCACGATTGGAAATCGTGTAGGCGGGAAACCGCCTCGAGGGTTCGAATCCCTCTCTCTCCGCCACCTTACTTGCGCGTCCCCCGAGCCGGCCGCCCGGCCGCCGTCGCGAGCCCCCGGACATGACCATGATCGATGGATCCGGACAGCCGCCCACCGTTGCCGCGCGTCGCATGCGTCGGCGCGCCGCGACCCTCGCCACGTCGTCGTGGATCGCGGCCGCCTCGCTCGTCGCGGCGTTGCTCGCGGCCGGCGCCCGGCCCGGCGCCGCCGGCGGTGCAACGACCTCGCCGGCCGGCGACACGGCGGCCGTTGCCCCGGGTGACACCGCCTTCGCCAGCCTCAACCTGATCATGACCCAGTCGACCGAGGGCGAGCTCACACCGTGCCGGACCTGCGGGCACGGCTCCGGTGGCCTGGCGCGCCGTGCCGCCTTCATCCGGACCTGCCGCGACACCGCCGACTACGTGCTGCTGGCCGACGGCGGTAACTTCCGCACGCTCGGGGGCCTGGTCGATCAGGAGCGGGATCGCTTCCTGCTCGGCGTCATGGAGGAACTCGGCTACACGACGATCGGCATCGGGGAGAAGGACCTGCGCTTCGGGGTCGATGCGCTCCGGGAGCTGTTCGAGGACAGCGCGATCGTGCCGGTGTCCGCCAACATTCTCGATGCCGCGAGCGGTGAGCCCGTGTTCGCGCCCTACCACGTGGTCGAGGTCGGACCGATCCGCGTCGGCTTCACCGGGTTCCTCGAGCCCCAGGTCTGGGAGCCCTACCAGGAGCTGGTGCCGGAGGTGCGCGTCGTCGAGCCGGTGGCGGCGCTCGAGCCGGTACTGGCCGAGCTCGACGCCCGCTGCGAGCTGGTGGTCGCCTTCTGCCAGGCCCACTACGTGCGCGTGCGCCCGGTGCTCGAGCAGCTCGAGGGGCTCGACATCGCGCTCCTGGCGCTCAGGCCGCCACCGCGCAACTACCCGCGCCGCATCGGCTCGGTCGAGCAGGTCTTCTACTCCGGTTACGGGGGGCGGTTCATGACCTGGTCGCGGATCGAGATCCGTCCGGGGGAGGCGCGGATCCGCGCTGGCAAGGTGCACACCATGATGCTGGGGGCACCCGAGGACGCCGGCATCCGCCAGCGGGTCTCGGAGTTCCTGGGCGTCGAGGACCCTGGCGACCCGGCCGAGATGGTGTCGCCCGGAGGCGGCTGACCGGGGTGGCAGCGGCGCGGGCGCGCACCGGTTCCGGTCGCGCACGCCACCGGCGGGCTCCGTTGACGCTCTCAGGTGTGCGTGATAGAGTGCGCCCGGCTGCCTCGACGGGGCCGCCCCCGAGGGCGCGCAACCTGGCTTGCGCCGGCCGGTTTCGGTGTTCTGGGGATGTAGCTCAGTTGGGAGAGCGCCTCGTTCGCAACGAGGAGGTCGGCGGTTCGACTCCGCTCATCTCCACCAGCTTGCACCCGGCTGTCCGGACGATCGACGGCCGGGTGCTTGCGCTCGGGGGGGACCGCGACCGTCGAGGCCCGCGCTCACCGGCGATCGGCGTGTCCGCGGCGCGCGCGCTTCGGGCACGACCCGAGATCGTCGCAGGCGGTTTCGTCGACCCGGGCCCGCCCGCCGGGCCAGGCCCCGCGCAATCGCGCCCTGCGAACCCCGTCAGGACCGGAAGGTAGCAGCGGTAAGCAGACCGTGTGATGTGCCGTGGGTCACCCTGGCCCGGTGGGCGAGCCCGGTGCCGCGATGCCGCGCCGGGTGCCGGACGGCGCCCGGACCCTCACTGCCACAGCCGGACGAACGGGCCGATGTCATCCTACCAGGTCATCGCACGTCGCTACCGTCCCCAGCAGTTCGCCGACGTCATCGGACAGGAGCACGTCACGCGGGTGCTGGAGGGGGCGATCCGCTCCGCACGGGTCGCGCACGCCTACCTCTTCTGCGGTCCGCGCGGGGTCGGCAAGACCTCGACGGCACGCATCCTCGCGCGGGCCCTCAACTGCGAGCAGGGCCCGACCCCGACGCCGTGCAACAGCTGCCAGATCTGCGAGGAGATCACCGCCGGACGCAACCTCGACACGATCGAGATCGACGGCGCCTCGACGCGCGGCATCGACAGCGCTCGCGAGCTGCGCGAGAACGCGCGTTACGCGCCGGTCGGGGGGCGTCGCAAGATCTACGTCATCGACGAGGTCCACATGCTGACGACGGAGGCGTTCAACGCCCTCCTCAAGACCCTCGAGGAGCCGCCGCCTCACGTCGTGTTCATCTTCGCGACCACCGATCCGCAGAAGGTCCCGGCGACGATCCTGTCACGTTGCCAGCGCTTCGACTTCCGCCGCCTCAAGGTGCAGGAGATCGCCGAGCACCTCGGCTCCATCGTCGCCTCGGAGAAGTTCACGATCGATCCGGCGGCGCTGATGGTGGTCGCGCGTCGCGGCCAGGGTTCGATGCGCGATGCCGAGAGCCTGCTCGACCAGATCATGGTGGCGATCGATGGCGAGAAGGAGGTGACCCGCGAGAATGTCGAGCGGCTGCTCGGTCTGACGTCGTCGGAGACCTACCTCGAGCTCACCGATTGCCTGAAGCGGCAGGATGCCGCCGGCGCGCTCACCGTGCTCGAGTCGAGCCTCGCGGCCGGCAATCACCTCGACGAGCTGACGAACGGTCTGATCGACCACCTGCGCAACCTGACGCTGCTGGCGGTGTCGAGCGAGCTGGCCCCGGCAACCGGGCTATCGAGCGACCTGATCGAGCGTTGTCAGGAACAGCTCGACGGCTGGAGCCGCGGTGACCTGGCGCGTCTCGTCGACCTCGCCACCGGCGCCGCCGCCCAGATGAGGCGCAGCGACTTCCCGCGCTTGCACCTCGAGATGGCGCTGGTGCGCATGGCCGAGCTGCCGGCGACCGCCGACCTGAAGGAGCTCGTGCAGCGGCTCGGCGGCACGCCGGGGGAGGGCCCACCGGCGCCGGCGGGCGGCGGCAGGGGTGGGCGGAGCGGTCGCGCGGGTAGCGGTCGTGGCGGCAATCCGGGCGGTGGCTCGCGTGGTGGCCGCGGTGGTGGCGGCCGGCGTGCCGCACCGCGCGCCGCGACCGACGACGAGGCGCCGATCGCGGCGGCGGGTGCCAGCGCCCGGCCACCCGTGCCGTCGGCCGGTCTGGCGCTCGTGCCGACCGCAGGCGGCGCCGTGGCGCAGGCGGAGGAGGCGGAGGAGGCGGAAGAGGCGGCAGCGGCCGACGCCCGGGCGGCGACCGCGGCGACCCCGTCGGGACCGGTGCCCGACATCGGCGTCGCGTGGCAGCGCATCGTCGAGCGCGTGCGTGGCCGCAAGACCTATCTGGGATCGCTGCTGTCGGAGGCGCCCGGTCCGGTGCTGCACGGCGACGTGCTGCGGCTCTGCTTCGCGGCCGATCAGGGATTCCACCTGGAGCAGGTCAACGAGGTGCACAACCGGGACCTCATTCTCGAGGAGCTGCGGGTCGAGCTCGGGGCCGGGACGCGTCTCCGGGTCGAGAAGGCGTCGTCGACCGAGTCGCCCGCGACGGCGCCGACTCCGGCAGCGCGGGTGCCGCTGCAGTTCACCCGCGAGGTCGAGCGCCTGGTCAACCGGGTCGACGGCATCATCCTGCCGGATTCGTCGGTCTGAGTCGCCAGCCGCCGGTCCGGCCGGCGATCGCGGCGCGCGGCATGCGACCGCCGCCGGTCCGTCCGAAGGCGATCGCCGCCCAGCGCGGCGACGGGAGACCGCGACGCGCGGTGAGGAGGCAGCCGATGAAGGGCATGCGAGATCTCAACAAGCTCATGAAGCAGGCGCAGCAGATGCAGGCGAAGATGGCGGAGCTGCAGGAGGAATTGGGCGAGCGCGAGCTGACCGCCACCGCCGGCGGCGGCGTCGTCGAGGCCGTGGTGAACGGCCGGCACGAGCTCAAATCGATCAAGATCAAACCGGAGGTGGTGCAGCCGGACGACGTCGAGATGCTCGAGGACCTGATCCTGGCCGCGGTCAACGAGGCGCATCGCCAGGCCGAGGAGATGATGCGCACCGAGATGGAGAAGGCGACCGGCGGCATGGGGGGGATGCCGGGCATGTTCTGATGCGGCGGTGCCGGTCGCGGAGGCCGCGGCCGCGGGGTCGGCGCCATCGTGGCGGTCACGGCCAGGGGGCGGCGCACGTCAGGCGCGACCACGGCCGGTCACGGGTTCGGAAGCGCGCGAGGGCTGGAAGGCGTGGAGTTCGGATCGGATCTCTTGGGAAGGCTCATCGAGGAGCTGGCGGGCTTGCCGTCGATCGGCCGCAAGACGGCGACGCGCATCGCTCTCCACCTTCTCAAGACACCCCGCGAGGACGTCGAGCGGCTGTCGGATGCGATCCGGGCGGTCAAGGACCGGGTCGGCTTCTGCTCGGTCTGCGGCCACGTGACCGAGGAGCCGGTCTGCGCCATCTGTCAGGACGCGACGCGCGACCGCCGGCTGGTCTGCGTCGTGGAGCAGCCCTCCGACGTGCTCGCCATCGAACGGACCTCCGAGTACCGAGGTGTCTACCACGTGCTGCGCGGCGCCATCTCGCCGCTCGACGGCGTCGGTCCCGATGACCTCCGGGTCAAGGAACTCGTCGATCGCCTGCCGGGGGGTGGGGTCGAGGAGGTCATCCTGGCGACCAACCCGAACGCCGCCGGCGAGGCCACCGCACTCTACATCGCCCGGCTCATCTCGCCGCTCGGCATCCGCGTGACCCGGATCGCGCGTGGCATCCCGATCGGTACCGATCTCGAGTACAGCGATCAATCGACCCTGGCGAGCGCCCTCGACGGTCGCCAGGAGATCTAGAGGTGCGGCCCGCGCGCGGCCGGCGCCGGCCGCGTCGCCGGGTCCGCAGCAGGCCGTGCTGCCCCGCCGATTCGGCGTCGTACAGCGGTTTCGTGATTGACCGAACTCCCGGCGCTATGGTAGCTTGCGCCTCGTCCGGCGACGCCATGCAAGCGCTGCCCGCGCGTCCTGCGCGCGCACCTGCAGCGTAGCCGGTTCGCGGCGGGGGGAGCACGTCATCGGCGCAAGCCTGGCGTGTGTGAGGTCGTCCGGTGTCGCACGGCGCCGGACGGGTTTCCGGTGCGGCGGGTACCGGGTCGTCTCCTCGTCAGGCTGGAAGCCTGGCCGGCAGCCGAGTGCACCACCATGAACCATGGCCGGGGCCAGCATCTCGACCCGTCTGTCGGCGTGCCGATCGACAGGGGAGTGGTACATGGTGGGACGGAACTGGACCGTCTACGAAGATGATTTCTGGGCCATTGACGAGGCCCTGACCGACTTCGTCGAGAACGCCTATTGTCGCGGAGTCGCCCTGATCGACCGCACCGGCCAGCTGATCACCACCGTCGGCGACTTCCCGGAATTCGATCTCGACTCCTTCGCCTCCCTGGCGGCGGCCGATTTCGCCGCCAACCGCGAGCTGGCGGCGCTGGTCGGTGAGACCGACTTCTCCACCCTCGTGCATCAGGGCGCGTCGCAGGGTCTCTACTTCCAAATGGTCGCCGATCGCGTGATCCTCGCCGCGCTGTTCGACCGGGGAACGACCCTGGGGCTCGTGCGCTTCCAGGCCAAGCGCGCCGCCCGGTCGCTGGGCAACGTGCTCGAGGACCTGTTCGAGAAGATCGACTCGGGTTCTGTGGAGGAGTCCGAGGGGGTCGCGATGGGTGCTGGGTTCGCGGATGAGGCGGAGGCGGAGTTCGACAACCTCTTCGGGGAGTGATCCCCGTGTCGATGGTCCACCACTCGCGTCGCGAGATCCACTGCAAGGTCGTCTACTACGGGCCGGGCCTGGGTGGCAAGACGACCAACCTGCGCCGCGTCCACGAGCGGGCGCCCGATAGCGCCAAGGGGCGCATGGTCTCGATCGCCACCGAGAACGAGCGCACGCTGTTCTTCGACTTCATGCCACTGAACCTCGGCACGATTCGTGGCTACAAGGTGCGCTTCCACCTCTACACGGTGCCGGGGCAGGGCTTCTACGCCGCCTCGCGCCGTCTGATCCTGCGCGGCGTCGACGGGTTGATCTTCGTCGCCGACTCGCAGGCGGCGCGGTACCGCGAGAACCTCGACAGTCTCGACGACCTCTACCGCAATCTGCATTCGCACGGCATCGAGGCCGACGCGGTGCCGCTCGTCATGCAGTGGAACAAGCGGGATCTGCTCGATGCGCTGCCGGTCTGGGAGCTGGAGCGTGCTCTGAATCCCGATGGATTGCCCTCGTTCGAGGCGGTGGCGCTGCACGGCAATGGCGTCTTCGAGACCCTGAAGTGCTGCTGCAAGGCGGTCCTGCGCCGCTTCGAGGAACGCCAGTCGGTCTCGCCGCCGGCGCTCCGTTCGGTGGCGCGGCGGTGAGCGGCGCGGACGGCCCGGCGCCGGGCGCCGTCGGGGGGCGCCCGGCGGCCGCGGATCGCCTCGCCTGCTGGCTGGCGGCGATCGGGCCGCTCGGCTTCTTCCCGGTGGCACCGGCCACGTTCGCGTCGTTCTGCCTGGCGGCGCTCTACCTGCTGGCGCCGGGTGGCCGGCCGCTCTGGGCCGACGGGCTGGTCGTGGTCCTCGTGACGGCGGTGGGCATCTGGGCGGCCGGCCGTGGCGAGCGCCGCTGGGGGCACGACGCGCGACACATCGTCATCGACGAGGCGGCCGGCATGGCGGTCACCCTGTGGGCGATGCCGGCTGGCTGGACGGTGGCGGCGCTCGGCTTCGTCTACTTCCGGATCTTCGACATCGCCAAGCCCTTTCCCGGCCGTCGCGCCGAGGCGCTGCCGGGTGGCTTCGGGGTCATGACCGATGACCTGGTCGCCGGCATCTACGCCCACCTGACGCTTCGCGTGACGCTGCTCCTCCTG
>JASFRE010000249.1:0-6877 GCA_050115055.1 Candidatus Eiseniibacteriota bacterium
GAGGTGCTGGCGGAGCTGCTGCGCTCCCACCAGTCGATCGAGATGAACCTGGCCGACCTGCGCGAGCGCCACGGCGCCCGCGGCGGCGAGGCGGATCGTGACGGCACGGACTGACGCGCGCCTCGCGGTCCGGATCATCGCGGCGCTGGCCTTCGCGCTGACCGTCGCCGTCGTGGCGCGGGGCGGCCGTGCCTTTGCCGCCGACGGCGATGCGGCCGGCAGCGAAGCGGCCGGCAGCGAAGCCACCGCCAGCGATGCGGCCGGCAGCGGTGCTGCCGCCAGAAACGCGTCCGGCAACGATGCGCACGGCGGCGACGGGGCGGCCGGCGGCACGTCCGGCGACGCGCGCCCCGCGCGCTCCTCCGGCAACACGGTGCGCGGTGTCATCATCTCGACCCACATCGACGGCACCGACTGGGGCTCGGACGCGATGGTCTCCACGATGCGCGACATTCGCGCGGTCGGCGCCAACTGGGTGGCGACGCACCCCTACGCCCGCATCGACGCCGACGGCAGCGTGCGCTTCCGCAGCTTCGATCCCGCCGACCCTCCCGACTGGATCGATCGTCCGATCCAGGAGGCCCACGCCCTCGGCCTGCACATCATGATCAAGCCCCACCTCGCCTACTGGGGCTCCGGCTTCCGCTGGCGCGGGGAGATCGATTTCGACGACGACGCGGCGTGGCAGCGCTTCTGGAGCGGCTACGAGCGCTGGATCGTCGGTCTGGCGCGCGCCTGCCGGGACGCGGACGCCTTCGTCGTCGGCACCGAGCTCCGCCACACGCTCGACCAGGAGGAACGCTGGCGACGGCTCATCGCGGCGGTGCGCGAGCAGACCGGGGCACCGCTCACCTATGCCGCCAACTGGGACGTCTACGGGAGCGTGGGATTCTGGGACGCGCTCGACGCGATCGGCATCCAGGCCTACTTCCCGCTCACTGACACTCCCGACCCGGACGCCGACACGCTGGTCCGCGCCTGGGAGGTGGTCCTGGGCGCGATCCGTCAGGTCGCCGACCGGCACCGGTTGCCGGTCGTCTTCACCGAGCTCGGCTACGGTCGCTCGCTCGAGACCGCGGCGCGACCCTGGACCTACGCGGACGACGGCCCGGTCGCCGCCGACCTCCAGCAGCGCTGCATGCGCGCGGCGCTCGAGGCGGTCGAGCGCGAACCGCGCCTGGTCGGCGCCTTTCTCTGGAAGTGGTTCCCGAATCCCCATCCGGTGGGCCGCAACTTCCAGCTGGCGACGCCAGCGATGCGCCGCACGATCGCCCGCGTGTGGCTCGGAACGGATACCACCGGTGGCGCCGGCAGCGAATGACGCGGGACGGCACGCGTCCCGTCACCCCAGTCAGCCCGGTCACCAGTCGGAGATGCGCCGCCGCACGGCGCGCTTCATCGCCTCGTGGCCGACGAGCCCTCGCACCACGACCTCGTCGTCGAGCACGAGCTCGGGCGCGTCGTCCGGCGACGACGGCTCGGCGTAGGTGATCCACGGTCGCAGCTCGAATTCTGCGAACACCCCGGTCAGCATCTCGACGAAACGCTCGCGCCGCTCGCCGGCGGCGCCGCGCACGCGCACCGCGACCTCGGAGAAGAACGGGCTCACGTCCTCCCCGGCCAGCCTCAGGTACTCGCGCCAGACGGCGACCCGCAGCGCCTCGCGCTGCGACTCCGGCAGGTAGTTGTCCTCGGCGACGCGCGCGATCACGCGGTCGACGATCGCCTCGCGGTCAGCCGGCGCGACGCCGCTCTCGCGGTCGAGCTCGACCTTCAGGGCGTCGCGCAGCCCGACGATGCCGATCTGGTGGAGACCGATGAGGACGGTCATGACGTTGGCCGGCTTTCCGCATCGCATCGTGATGCCACTCCCCCGCTGCTACCCGGTGCTGGCTAGCCCTCGCGCGGCGCGAGCTCGAACCCGAATCCGGGGCGGCGCGACGGATAAAGAATGCCGCGCCGCAGCTCGACCGCCCCGGCGGTCGGATCGTCGATCAGATCGAGATGGCCATCGAGGTCCGCATAGGCCACGTTGCGACGCGACAGCGCGAAGTGCAGCCCGGCCGCGATGGCGATCGCCGCCTCGTCCATGCAGCCGACCATGACCTCGAGCCCGGCGGACCGAGACACGGCGTTGATCTGCAGCGCCTCGAAGATGCCACCGACCTTCATGAGCTTGACGTTCACCATGTCGACGAGGTCGCGCCGCGCCAGCCGGAAGGCGTCGCGGAGGTTCATGAGGCTCTCGTCCGCCATGACCGGGATGGTGACGCCGCGCGTCACCGCACCCAGCAACCCCGGCTCGCCGCGCGGCGTCGGCTGCTCGATGAGCTCGAGCCTGGCGCCACGCACCGCCTCCACGAACCGCACCGACTGCTCGACCGTGTAGCCCTGGTTGGCATCGAAGCGCAGCTCGACGCGCGGCCCCACCGCCTCGCGCACCCGGTGCACGCGCTCGATGTCCTCGTCGACGTCCGTGCCGCCCTTCAGCTTGAGCGCCCGCATGCCGGCGGCGACGAACCCCTGCGCGCACTCGACCGTGCGCTCGACCGGCAGGATACCGATCGTCACGCTGGTCATGATCGACCGCCGGTAGGCGCCGAGCAGCTGGTAGACCGGCAGCCCTGCCACCCTGCCGAGCAGATCGTAGAGCGCCATGTCGGCCATTGCCAGCGCCGCCGGCTGCCCCTCGAGACGCCGCCCGAGCCGCGCCAGTACCGCGGCGAGGCGCAGTGGATCGGCGCCCAGGAGGCGCGGCGCGATCACCTCCTCGTAGGCGCGCATCACGGAGTCGCCGTCCTCGCCGGTGACGACCGGATCGGGCGCCGCGCAGCCGACCCCGACGAGACCCGCGTCGGTCTCGGCCCTGAGCAACACGTTGGTGGCGTGGTCGACCGTCTCGTAGGCGATCGTGTAGGGCTCGGCGAGCCGCATCCTGACCGGCCAGGCGTCGACGTGCTTGATCCGCATCGGGAAACGTCCTGCGCGCCACGCTCAGTAGCGCCGCTGGTAGATCTCTTCCAGCGTCATCGCCTTCAGGTCCTCGGTCAGCGCCACCAGGTGGGCGATCATCGCCTGCCACATGCGCTGGCCCTTCTCGGCACTGGCGCGCGTCGGGTCACCCATGACGCCGGTCGGTGACAGCTTCTTGGTGAAGGCATACCAGGCGACGCCGCGCTGCGAGCTGAAGCTCAGGTAACGGCTCGACAGCTTGGGGAAGACCTTGCGGATGCGCTCGGTCCGCACCAGGTGCGGCCGCACGGCGAGCGTCGTCGAGGTCTCGATCTCGCCGGCATGGACGTCGTTGGGTGTCTCGGCCATCGCATCGACATCGACGTCGCTGGTCTCGCCGGTGTCGACGGCGACGAAGATGTGCGAGTCGCGATTGATGCGCTGGGCGGCGTCGTTCAGGGTCGGCGAGTTGCCGCCGTGCCCGTTGATGATGAGGAGCTTCCGGATCCCGTTGCGGGCGGCGCTCATGCCGATGTCGTAGACCAGCGCCGCGAGCGATGCGTTCGAGATCGAGATCGTGCCCTTGAAGTCCTCGTGGTGATAGGAGACGCCGTAGGAGACCAGCGGCAGCACCAGCGGCTTGGGCTCGCTGCAGGCCTCGGCGACGCGCTGCGCCAGGTAGTCGGCGTCGAAGGCGTCGGTGTCGAGCGGCAGGTGCGGACCGTGCTGCTCGATCGCCCCGACCGGCAGCAGGGCGACGTCGACCTCCGCGAGTCGCGTCTCGGCGTCCGGCCACGCCAGCTCGCCCCAGAGGAAGGTGGTTCCGACCACGGGCGCCGAGCCGCCGGACCCGGGACGTCGCCGGCCGGCGGCGGCGTCGGTCTCGAACGGATAGGGACGCTGGAAGCCGGGATCGTCGAGCAGCTCGATCGGCTCCCAGCGGCTGCCGCGCCGGCGCACGGCACCGGCCGCGTGCTCGAGCAGGATCCCGTAGAGCGGTCGCCGGAGATCCATCGGGATGCCGTTGAGCGGCGAGCGCTCGGCGTCGATGCGCAGCGCCAGGATCTCGGGGTGCGGGCGCGCCTGGGCGCGGCGCCCCCGTGGCACCTCGACGAGCCCTTTCTCGGCCAGCCCGTGCAGCAGGTGCCGCGCGCCGGGAGTCTCCTGGTGCACACCCTTCCGGGCGACCTCTTCGAGACAGCGCTCGATCTGCTCGGCCGAGTAACCGCACTGGCCAGGATCGGCCCCGATGGCGCTCAGCATGCCGACGATGCGCCGGCACTTCTCGCAGCGCCCGCACGGCCGCACCCGCTCGCCCTCCTTGTGGGTGGCGTGGCAGGAGGTCTGCAGGCGGAGCAGCTCCGGATAGCGCTCGGCGAGCACCTTCTCGATCAGCATCTCGGAGAGCGGGCGCAGCACCGAGAACTGCACGATCGACCAGCCCTTGCGCATGAAGTAGCGCGACAGAGCGTTGTCGAAGTAGCGGCTCTGGTCGTAGAGGCCGTCGTAGTGGGTGATGCCCTTGAAGCTGGAGCGCGCCGACGTGTCGTACTCGTCGCCGATGAGCAACCGGCCGACGCCTCGCTTCCGGAGGAGCGGCAGGGCGCCGAACAGGAAGACCGCGACCGTCCACAGGCGGATCGGGTACTCGTCGGAGCGCACGTCCGCGAAGTCCTGGCGGATGAAGGGCAGCTGGCGCAGGAACCAGGCGAAGACCCGGTCGGAGTTGGTCCAGACACGCGCCGTGTGCGCCACATGGGTCTGGAAGTGCCGGTAGGCGTTGAGCGCCGTCAGCCAGTGACGGCCGGACTCGTTCACGAAGATCGGGTGGACCTCGCCTGAGATCTCGCTGAGCAACCCGTGGGTCAGCAGGCTGTCCTTGCCGCCGCTCGACATGACGGCGTGACGCTCCGGGCTGGTCTCCCAGAGACGCCAGCGGCCCTGGCGCGGCGCCGCGCGGCGGCCGGCCGGTGGCGATGCGGGAGTGCTCGCAGGCGTCCCCGTCGCCGACGTCCCCGTCACCGGCTTCCCCGTCGCCGGTGTCCCGCCACCGTCCGCGACCTCGATCTCCGCCTGCGTGTACTGCGACGGTCTGACCACCGGCAGCTCGGCGACCTCGCCGACCAGGAACGGATTGGGCTCGAGGAACTTCTTGACGTAGATCTCGCGCGACGTGTTCTCGGCCATGTCGGCGAGGAAGCGCCGGTCGGCATCGTCGAACGGTCCGTGGAAGACGATGCGGCGCGCGAACAGCCCGTAATTGAGCGCCACCTGGGCGCCGATCATCGACGCCAGGTTGCGTGCCACCGGATCCCCCACCTCGAAGACCGGTTCCTCCCAGCGGTAGACGAGCTCGGTCGACACCCTGCTCCCGCCGCGCATCACCGTGTAGGGCATGACCAGCCGGTCGCGCTCGACGGTGACCGGTCCGACGTCCAGCCGGTCGATGACGACGAGCGCCTCGAGGGGGTTCGCTGCGGATGAGCTTGCCGTCACGACACCGCCTCCCGTCCGCTCAGCAGCGCGGCGACCTGGGCAACCAGACCCTGTGGCCCGTCGGCCAGGACGTCGTGCGCCGGTACCCCGGCCTCAGCCGCCACCCGCGCGCAGACCTGGCCGAGATCGGGGCGCGCGATCCCCTCGTGGTTGATCGTGACGGCGATGACCGGCCGGTCGCTCAGCAGCTCGACGACCTGGATCTGGCGTGGCAGCGGGTGGATCGGGTAGCCGGGAAAGCCGTCGTAGTCGCGGCGCGCCGGCGCGTGCTGCAGGACGACGCAGTCGGGGCGTCCGGCGGCGAGGATCTCGAAGCCGCCCGGGTAGGCCGGGTTCATGAGGCTGCCCTGCCCCTCGATGACGATCACCTCGGGGCGCGAGTCCTCCCAGGCGCTCCAGACCGCGTGCTCGATCTCGCCGGAGACGAAGTCGTTGACCAGCGAGTCCATGATGATGCCGAAGCGCACGCCCTGCATCCAGGCGGTCTGGCCGGTGCCGACCATCTCGGCCGTGTGTCCGGCCGCGCGCAGCCCCTCGACGAGGAGCCAGGCGGTCGTCCGCTTGCCGACCGCCGAGTCGGTGCCGAGGATGGCGATCTTGAGCGCCCCGACCGACTCGATCTTGCCGCTGAAGAAGTGGAGCGCGCTGCGCGGTGGCGGCTTTCGCACGTCGCGCAGCCGGACGCCGTGGCGCGCCGCCAGCGCCGCCAGCTCCGGATCCTCGATCAGGAAGTCGTGCAGCCCGCAGTCGACGTGGAGCCCGCGCTCGATGGCGCGTGCCAGGTCGGCGCGGGCGCGCGCGTCCAGCCGGCCGCCGTCGGGCGCGAGCCCGACGACGAGGTGGGTCGGGCGCGGGGCGTCGCCCGTCGTCGCCGCGGGCAGCGCCAGCGCGGCGTCGACGTCGGCCACCACCGGGATCCCGGTCGCCGTCCCGTCGAGCACCTCGCGCGCGTCGCGCCCGGCGTGCCGCGAGTCGATGACCGCGACGACGTCGTAGCGGTGCGTGAAGCGCACGAGGCCGTGCGCCGTCTTGCCGTTCGGCGTGTCGAAGGCGCCCTCGCAGTAGACGAAGGCGCGCCCATCGAGGACGCCGGCGGCCGGAACGTCGCGCGCGTACGCGCCAGGTCCACCGCACCCGCCGCTCCCACCACGTGCGCCGTGTCCCGCGTCGCCGCTCACTGGCGCCTCCCGGTCAGCACCACCACGTAGCGGTCTCCCGGCAGCGACTCGCGGTGCGCCGGATCGACCAGCCCGATCAGCCCGGCGGTCGAGGCCGGTAGCACGTGCAGCCCCTCGCGCTCACGGATCAGCTTCGACGTGGCGGCCATCGCCGTGTCGGAGGCGTTGGTCGCCCAGCCGTCGGTCACGCGGATGGCGTCGAGCGCGTGGTCGCCGTCGACCGAGTGCCAGTTGACGAGCGGCTCGTTGAG
>JASFRE010000250.1:0-6877 GCA_050115055.1 Candidatus Eiseniibacteriota bacterium
GTTGGAAGCCTTGACCTCGATCTTGCCATCCGAACCATGGAGCTTGATCCAGAAGTGGTTGGCTAACTCCGCGAAGTCGACGAGGCCCCCGCTCGTGTGGCCGGTCGTGCCGGTGATCACGATGCGCAGGACGGTGACGTTCTCGGCATTCGGGTCGACCTCGACGTCGGTCCACATCGCAAAGTCGTCGTGGAAGGTGACCGTGGTACCCGATTCGACGACCGATCCGTCTCCCTCGCCCGACCACCCGGCGGGTAGCCCGCCGGAGTTGCCCTCGAAGTGGTCGTCGAAGACGATGGCCGCGTTAGCCGGAGCGGGAGCGACCAGGAGCAGGTAAGCGATGGCCAGAATGGCCAGCCTCGAGCGCGACGAACGCGCAGACATTTCGTGCCTCCTCGTGGCCCCGGAGGCAGCGCCGCGCGGTGCCTCCACGCCACACGCCCGTCTGGCGCGGACCGTCTCTCCGCCGGGGACTCCGGACCGGCCGGTGCCTGCTCCGTCGCGGAACAGGCAGGTGACGGGGTCGTTCCGGAGGTGGCCTGGCCCCAGCCCGAAGGGGTCAGTCTGATTCCCTCTCCTGCCGACAGTCCGCCATGCACCAAGCACACAGGACGGACGACTTCACAGCGCGAGGCGTGGACCGACCCCAGGATCACGCCCCCCCGCCCGCCAGCCGCTCGCGCAGGACCCGCTTCGACACCTTGCCCGAGCCCGTGCGCGGTAGCGCGTCCAGGCAGGTGATCTGCCGCGGCACCTTGAAGGCCGCGAGGCGCTCGCGGCAGAAGGCCTGGAGCTCGTCGGCGACGAGGCGCGTCCCCGGGCGCGGCACCACGGCGGCGTGCACGACCTCGCCCCAGACCGCATCCGGCTGGCTGATGACCGCCGCCTCCAGCACCGCCGGGTGCCCGAAAAGCACGTTCTCGACCTCGACCGAGTAGACGTTCTCGCCGCCGGTCACGATCATGTCCTTCAGCCGATCGACGATGTTGACGGAGCCGGTGGCATCGACGACCGCGAGATCGCCGGTGCGCAGCCAGTCGCCGGTGAAGGCGGCGCGCGTCTCGTCGGGGCGGCGCCAGTACCCGGGCGTGACGGTCTCGCCACGCACCCAGATCTCCCCCACCTCCTGGTCATCGGCCCGCACCGGTCCGCTGCCGTCGAGGCGCATGACCCGGAGCGCGATCGCCCCGAAGGGACGCCCGGTGCGGGCGCGGCGGGCGAGCCGTGCGTCGGACGGCAGTGTCCGCTCGGCCGCATCGAGCAGGCTCAGCGTCAGGTAGGGGCTGGTCTCGGTCATGCCATAGGTCTGAGCGTAGTCGCAGCCGAAGGTCTCGAGAATGCGGCGCACGACCTCGGGCGCGATCGGCGCGCCGCCGCTCAGCACGAGGCGTAAGCTGCTGGTGTCGGTGTCCGCGGCGCGCGGCGAGGCCAGCATCAGGTGCAGCATGGTCGGGATCAGGTTGGTGATCGTGATGCGCTCGCGCGCCACCAGGTCGAGGGCCGCGTCCGCCTCGAAGCGCGGCAGCATGACGTGCCGACCGCCGACCGCGGTCACCGCGAAGACCGCCCAGGCGTCGGCCAGGTGGAACATCGGCGCGAGGTGACCCCAGCGGTCCTCGGCCGTGAGCCCGAGCTCATGGACCGCCGCCTCGGCGTGCCGGCAGACGTTGCGATGGGTCAGGACAACCCCCTTGGGCTGGCCGGTCGTGCCGCTCGTGTAGTAGAGGTGAGCGGGCGCATCGGGATCGACGGGCACCGGCGCGAGCGAGGGATCCGCGCCGCGCCCGGTGACACCAGGCCAGATCCCGGACCAGGCGTCGGTCGCGAGGCCGTGCGACGGCTCCGACCCCGAAGCCTCATCGAGCCCCTCCCCGGGGAGCGTTGCCTTCGCCTCGTCCAGCCAGAGGACGCCCTCGAGCGCCGCCGGGACGACGTCGATCACACCGGCCACCAGCTCCCGGCAACCCGGCGCGGCGAGCAGCCAGCGGGCGCCGGCATCGTCGAGGATGGCGGTGAGCTCCGGCACCGCCAGGCGCAGGTTGAGCGGGCAGAGGATGGCGCCGCGTGCCGCCGCCGCGTAGTAGGCGACCAGGAAGGCGAGCGAGTTCGGCTCGAGGATCGCGACCCGGTCGCCCGGCCCGACACCGCGCGCCCCCAGGTAGCCGGACAGCGCCGCCACCCGCGCCGCGAGCTCCTCGTAGGTCGTGCGGCGCCGGCCATCGACGACGGCGACCCGCTCCGCATGAAGTTCGGCGGCGCGCACCAGAATCGCCCCAATGCTCGGTGGCTCGCGTCCGTCCATGTCCCGTGGCTGGCCTCCACGCTCCCGTCCGCACCGGCGGGGTGTGCGGCGCGCGCGATGTCGATCCGGCGCCGTGTGGTATCCTTGAGGCGTGCCGCACACTGGCAACGAAGCGCCGCGCCCCTCGATCCCCGGGACTCTAGCATGAGGTCGATCGCTCCCCTGCCGCCCGTGACGCCCGCCGACCTGCTCGTCGCCCTGCTGGTCGCCTTGCTCGCCGCCTCGCTCGCCGCTCCCGCGTTCGCCCGCTCGTTCAGCGAGGACGACGTTCCCCTTCCCGTCCAGGGCGGCTACCCGCCGGTCGACGTCGTCGCCGACAGCTTCCTCGAGATGGCCGCCGATGGCGACACCCTCGCCATCCCCTACTTCGCGAGCCGGCCACTCCTGGCCAGTCACCCGGCGGTGACACGGCTCGTCATCGTCGTGCACGGCACGCTCAGGAACGCCGACGACTACTACCTGCACATGAAGGAGGCGGCGACCCTCGCTGACACCGCTCAGGACCACACGCTGATCGTCGCGCCGCAGTTCCTGATCGAGGAGGATCTCGACGAGCACGACCTCCCCGAGTCGACGCTCTTCTGGGAGTACTACGGCTGGCGCCAGGGCGATCAGTCCGTCGCCACCCAGCACCATCCACGTCCCTGGTCGATCAGCTCCTACGCGATCGCCGACACCATCATCCACCACGTGGTGACGCGCAACCCGCAGCTCGAACAGGTCATCGTCACCGGGCACTCGGCCGGCGGCCAGTTCACCAATCGCTACGCGGCCGGCAATCTGATCCACGATCTGGTGACCGGGACCTACGGCGTCGCCATCCGCTACATCGTGATGAACCCCTCGACCTGCATGTACTTCGACGCCGAGCGCTGGCTCGAGGGCACCGCCTACGCGTTCGGCATCCCGCCGGATTCGACGCTCCAGAGCTGCCCCGAGTACAACGACTACAAGTACGGCGTCGACAACCCGAACCCGTACATGGCGATCGGCACGACCCTGCTGCGACAGCACTACCTCGAGCGCGAGGTGATCCACCTGGCCGGCGAGCGTGACAACGACCCCAACTCGACCTACCTGGACCGTGCCTGTCCGGCGATGCTCATGGGCCGCCACCGCCTGGAACGGGCGATCATCTACTGGCAGCACCTCCTCCGCGTCTTCGGGCCGTCGTTCGAGGACGACCATGCGTTGGCGATCGTCCGCGGCTCGTCGCACGATCACAACACCATGTTCAAGTCGCCGTGCGGGCTCGCCACCCTCTTCGACTACGGCACCTGCGTCCCCCTCAGTCCGCCCTCCGACCTGTGGGTGGACGTGACGACGCCGGAGCTGGCGGCGCGCTTCGCCCACGCACCGGCCTGGGGGGACGCTGACGGCGACGGCGTCGCCGACCTCTACGTCGCCGGCCCTGGCGACGTGAACCGGCTGTTCCACGGCCTCGGGGATGGCACGTTCGTCGACGCGACCGCCGCGCCGCTCGACGATGACGGCCTGGGCTGGGCGGCCGCGTGGATCGACGTCGACTCGGACGGCGACCAGGACCTGCACCTGGTCAACTGGGGCGATCCGTGCCGCCTCTACCGGAACGACGGTGCCGCCGGCTTCGTCGACGTCGCCTCCGGCGTCATCGGCTCGGCCGGGCCCTACGCCGACCAGGCCTGGGCCGACGTCGACCTGGACGGCGACCTCGACGTGGCGCTCTCCCGCTACTCGGACGACTCGAACCTTCTCCTACGGAACGACGGCGCCGCCGGCTTCGAGGACGTGACGAGCGCCCCCTTCGCCACCAAGCACCGGACGCGGGGCCTCTCCTTCGGCGACGTCGACGCCGACGGCGACCAAGACCTCGTCGTCGCCAGCCACGGCCCGAACCAGCTCCTCAGGAACGACGGCGACACGAGCTTCGAGGACATCACCGACTCGACGCTGGGCGACCCGCGGGCCTCGACCTGCGCCATCTGGGGCGACGCCGACGGCGACGGCGACCTCGACCTCTTCGTCGCCAACCGGACGCCGGGCGATCAGCTGCTCCTCGGCGATGGCACGGGAGCGTTCGAGGAGGTCTCGGCTCCTCCGCTCACCGAGACCGTCAACTCAGGCTCGGCCACCTGGGGCGATCTGGACCTCGACGGCGACCTCGATCTCCATGTCTCGAACGACGGCGGCATCAACCGGCTGCACCGCAACGACGGCGGCGGCACCTTCACGGACGTGACCGTCATGCCGGTCGGCAATGTCGATCAGAGCCGCGGCGCCGCCCTGGCGGACGTGGACCTGGACGGCGACCTCGATCTCTACCTGGCGACGCACGAGGGTGCCAACAAGCTGTTCCGGAACGATCTCACCACCGGCAACCACTGGCTGGCGATCGAGCTCCGGGGCGGTGCCTCGAACGCCGGCGGCGTCGGGGCGCGCCTCGCGATCGAGGCCGGCGGCACGACCCAGGCGCGCGAGCTCGGGACCGGCGGCACCGGCTACCAGGCGGCGGGGCCGCTCGTCGTGCAGCTCGGGCTCGGCGACGCCGCTCAGGTCGACCGCATCGAGGTCGTCTGGCCGAGCGGGTACCAGCAGGAGGCCGGCGCCTTCGGCGCCGATCGCCGCATCGTCATCGAGGAGCAGGTGACGACGCCCGGTCCACCACCGACGCCACCGGTGGCGGGCAGCGTGCGCCTCGAACCGGCGCGTCCCAACCCCTTCGGTGCCACGACGACGCTCGCCTACGAGGTGGCGGTCGACGGTCCGGTCAGCCTCCGGGTCTACGACGTGGCAGGGCGGCTGGTGCGGGTGCTGGACGCGCTACCGGAGCGCGCTTCCGGCCGGTACCGGGCGGTCTGGGCCGGGGATGATGGCGCCGGACGCCGGCTGGCGGGCGGCATCTACTACGTGCGGCTGGAGGCGGCGGGCGCCGCGCCGCGCACCCAGCCGGTCGTCCTGGTGCGCTGATCCCGCAGCGAGACGGCCGATCGATCTTCCCGATCGACCGGCCGTCGCCGCCAAGCGCACGGCGCGACGCGCGCAGCTCGACGCGCAGCGCTAGACCATGTCGAGGAAGCCGCAGGGGCACTCCTCGGCGCACTTCTTGCAGCCGTTGCAGGTATCGATGTTGAGCTTGTAGTAGACGCCCGGCGTCGGTCCCGAGAGCTTGGTGAAGCAGCCCGGCGTACAGAACATCCAGCAGCGCTCGCAGCCGAAGCAGGAGCCGCAGGAGAAGCAACGCCCGACCTCCTCGAGCGCCTGGTCGCGGGTGATCCCCAGGTCGATCTCGGCGTTCGGATCGGCGAGGCGATCGTCGGCGGACTTGACCTGTCGCTCGACCGGATCCTTCTCCTCGTAAAAGTCGAGCTTCAGGTTGCTCGGCAGGATATCGGGACCGTGGTCGGTGAGCATCGGGGTCTCGCCGCGCAGCGTCGCGTGGATGCTCTCTGCCGCGAGCCGTCCCTGGCCGATCGAGGTGGTGGCGATGCCGAGATTGACGTTGTCGCCGCCCGACCAGACCTTGTCGACGTCGGTCTTGCCCCAGCTGTCGGCCTTCATCCAGCCGGTCTCGGTGAAGGCGCCCAGTCGTTCGGTGTCCGGTGACTGGCTGACCGCGGTGATGACGGTGTCGACCTCGATCTCCGACACCTTGCCCTCGATCGGCACCGGGCGCTGGCGCCCCGAGTCGTCGGGCTCGCCGAGCTCCATGTGCTGCACGACCATCTTCACGACCTGGCCCGAGCCATCGCGCACGATCTTCGCCGGCGCCGCCAGGAACTCGATCTGCACGTTCTCCTCCAGCGCCTCCTCGATCTCGCGCTCGATGGCCGGCATCTCCTTGCGCGTGCGCCGGTAGAGGATGGTGACCTGGCTGCCCTCGCGGCGCGCCACGCGCGCGGCGTCCTGGCCGAGCCGCAGGCTGACGCGTGCAGCGTCGATGGCGGTGTCGCCGCCGCCGATCACCACCACGCGCTCGCCGACCTCGGGACTCTCGCCGTTGTTGGCCCGGCGCAGGAAGTCGGTGCCGGTGTAGACGCCGGGGCCGTCCTCCCCCGGCACGCCGAGCTTGCGTCCCTGGTGGGCGCCGATCGCGACGTAGACCGCGTCGTGCTTCTCGCGCAGCGCGTCGACGGTGATGTCCTTGCCGATCGCCACGCCGTACTGGATCTCGACGCCCAGATCGACGATGCGCTGCACCTCGGCATCGATCACCTCCCGCGGCAGGCGGTACTCGGGGATGCCGTAGCGCAGCATGCCGCCCGCCTTCGGCAGGCTCTCGTAGACCGTCACCTTGTAACCACGGCGCGCCAGCTGGTAGGCGCAGGAGAGGCCCGACGGTCCCGCGCCGACCACCGCGACGGTCTCCTGGAAGGGACCGCCGACATCGGCCGTCGGCAGCTCGAGACCCTTCTCGATCGCATAGTCACCCAGCGCCCGCTCGACCGAGTTGATGCCGACGGCACCATCCTTGGCCAGGCGGTTGCATTCGTGCTCGCAGGGGTGCGGACACACGCGCCCCATGATGGCCGGGAACGGCGACGTCTCGGCCTCGAGCAGGAACGCCTTCTCGAACGCCTCGTCGACCGTGAGCCCCAT
>JASFRE010000251.1:0-6851 GCA_050115055.1 Candidatus Eiseniibacteriota bacterium
TCGCGCGCGGTCACCATCATCAGTGACGAGGTCGAGCCGATCCGTGACGCCATCCTCTTCGGTCTCGACCGCACGGCGACAATCATCGAGGCGACGGGGCTCTACGGCGGCCGCCGCAAGCACGTCATCTACTGCGTGGTCAATCGCAAGGAGCTGGTGCATCTCGAGCGCTACGTGGCGCAGGCGGATCCGCACGCCTTCGTCGTGGTGACGCGCGCCCACGAGGTGCTCGGCGAGGGGTTCAAGCCGCTGGAGGCCGACAGCCCGACGCCGGTGTGAGCCGGCGCGGGGACACGGCAGGCCGCGGCGACGAGAACAACGGGACAACCGGACAACGGGAGAACCGGACAACGGGAGAACGGGACGATGATGGATCACATCCGCGACATGTCGCGCGAGGAGCTGCTCAGACTGGTCGAGGTCTACGCCAAGAACTGGCTGGCGCACGACGGCTGCTGGTTCCTGGCGGCCGAGGAGAGTCATGGCATGGAGACCGCCATGGACCTCGACACGCGCTCCTGGAAGCGCTTCGCGCGTGCCGAGGCGCGTCGCATCGCCGAGGCCTTCAATCTCCCGGAGCACGGCGGTCTGGAGGCGCTCGAGTCCGCGTTTCGCTACCGCCTGTACGCGGCGATCAACCGCCAGGAGACGGAGCGCGTCGACCCGCACACGCTGCGCTTCCGGATGCTCGAGTGCCGCGTGCAGCAGGCGCGGCGTCGCAAGGGGTTGCCGGATTTCCCGTGCAAGTCGGTCGGGATCGTCGAGTTCACGCAGTTCGCGCGCGCGATCGATCCGCGCATCGAGACCCGCTGCATCGCCTGCCCGCCGGACGAGGCCAGCGAATTCGTCTGCGGCTGGGAGTTCACGATCGCGGAGTAGACGAGGAGGGACCGAGGATGTCGGCAACCGATCGAATGCGGGGCCGGGGCAGGCACCGGGAGCACGCGACCATCCGTGGCTCGGTGCCGCGCGCCACGGCGCTGGCGCTCGCCGCAATGCTGATCCTGTCCGTTCCGGCCCTCGCCGACCCGGATGCGGCGGGAGCCGAGCCGCCCGCGCCGCGCGGTGCCGCGCGCTTTCCGGAGCTTGACTGGCTGATCGGAGAGTGGCAGGGCTACGGGACGTTCCCCGGCCGCACGACCTACATCCACAAGAGCTTCGATTACGAGATCGGCGGCATGTTCCTGATGGAACGAACGCTCGACATGTTCCCGCCGCCCGAGCCCTCGACCGAGTTCGAGATCCACCAGGACACGGGCGTCTACTACCGGACCGCTGACGGGCTCGGGGCGACGACGTTCTTCGTCGAGGCCTACGTCACGACCGCGACGGTGACGGTCGGCAGCGATGGCTCGATCGTCGTCGAGAGCGTCGCGATCGAGAACGCCCCGCAGGGCATGCGGAGCCGGATCACGTATACGCCCCGGGATGCCGACACCTTCGAGGGCCGCTTCGAGCTGGCGATGCCCGGCAAGGAGTACGGGTTGCTCGAGACGCTCGAGATGCGCCGGATCCGGTAGTCCGGAGTGTCCAGCGCCACTCAGTGCACGACGACCAGCTTCTCGACCGCCTGCGTGCCGGCGGCGCGCGCGAAGTAGGTGCCGGCCGGCACTGCCCGGCCGCGCGCGTCGCGGCCGTCCCACCGCAGCATCACCGTCGCTCCCGGCGCGCCGGCCGCGACGAGTCGCCGCACGAGCCGTCCCCCGGCGTCGTAGATGTCGATGGCGCTGCGGCCGCTCGCACCCACCAGGACCGGCAGCGTCACCGCCGCACCGCGCTCCGGCGACGGATCCGGGAAGGCGAGGCCCAGGACGTGCGTCGGTGAGACCGGCGCCACGGCGTCGGCGATCGGGGTCGTCGAGGGCTCGACCTCGATCGTGCGGTAGACGACGTGCGTCGCGTCGCCCAGGGCGCGCACGAGCACCTCCTGGGGACCGGCCGAGTTGTCGCTGGCGGTGAGGGTCAGTGCGAGCCGGTCATCACCCGGTGTCGCCTGCGGGTCGGGCAGGGCGGGCGGGGCCGACGGTGGCAGCTCCGGCAGCGTGAACCCCAGATCGCCGGCCGGTGCCACGACGCGCCAGTGGATGCCGCTGACGACCGCTGGATCGCCGCTGTCGCCCTCGAGGGCATAGACCGCATTCACCCAGGTCGGCACCGGCGAGACACCCGGGTTCTCGGGGTCGGTGTGGGTCACCACGCGACCCTCCTCCACGACGTCCGGCACCCGGAAGAAGCTGTCCGCCACCCGGTTCGCCGGCGGCACCCAGCCCGAGCGATCGATGATGGCGCTCGAGTACGCGAGGGCCGACGACGAGTCGGCGTGGATGGCGATGAAAGCGTTGGTGGCGTCGGCGATGTCACCGGACGGCACCACGGACGCCGCCGCGAGCTGGGTCCCCTGGCCGACCGGCTGACCGGAGCCGTCGAAGAGCACGTAGCGCTCGCCGCTGCCCCCGGCGACCGGCAGAACGGCCCCCGACAGGAGCTGGATGTCGTCCGCGGGCGGCACGCCGACGAACTGCACCGTCACCGACGTGTTGGCCGGCAGGTCGACACCGATGTCGATCACCGCCCCGTTGGTGATCACCCGGTCCCGCTCGATCCCGAACTTCGAGATGTCGATCTGGTTCAGCACGTCGAAGATGTCGTCGCCGCCGAGCGCCGCGAGATCGGCGAGCGCGATGCGTCCCGCGGGACAGAACAGCGACTCGGTGGCGCCGTCTCGCAGGTCGATCTGGTAGACCGGCTTGCCGAAGCTGAAGAACAGGAGCTCCACCTGGTCGGGGATGACGGCGATGCCCGGCACCTCGACGTCGCCGAGGAGAGGCAGGTTGACGATCTCGATCGGCACTCCGAACGGCAGCTGGCCGGTGCCGAGCAGCGCCTCGACATCGACCGCCGGCAGCACGAAGCCGAGCTCGACGTTGCCGTCGTTGTTGGCGACGGGAATGCCGGGCGCGGTCCCGGTGACGCGCGCGACCGGCGGCGGCACGCCCTCCTCGACCAGCCGCAGCGGCAGGCCGAAGACCACCGAGTCGGCGGGCGAGGCGGTGGTCGTCACGTAGGCGCGGTCGGCCGTCCCGGCGCTGACGGTGGCGGGCGTGACCAGTGCCGGATCGTCGAAGGTGATGGCGCCGGACGCATCGGTCAGACCGGAATTGCCGGCGAACGGAACCCCCGGAGCGCTTCCCACCATGACGAAGGCGTTCGCGATCGGCTCGCCGGTCAAGGGATCGACCGTGCGCACGCGGAGCGTCTCGGCCGCGGCGGGAGACGCGGCGCAGAGCACCGCGGCCACCGTGATGACCAGGAGCGCGGTGACGAGATGTGTGGACGACGCGTTCGGAGCGGGCAGTGCGTTCGGCATGGTGCAGATGCTCGTGTTGAGGGTGGACGGCTTCGTGGAACGCCGGCGGCGGTTCGCGCGACCGGGCTCCGGTCCGACAGAGCGTGTCACGACCGTGACTCCCATTATACCGCCCCATGCAATGCGAGACACCGTCGCTTTTGCCCGGCTTTGACCCCGGGCCCACCGCGTGTCCCCTACGCTTGCAGCGTCGATCGTATCGATCCCCGGATGGTCGTCGGCCCGGTCGGCGCGCGACGTCCATGCCAGGTCAAGACGAGCCCCAGCGGAGGATCCGTCCGATGCACGCAACCGTTACCGCGACATGGCTCCTGCCCGCGATGCTACTCCTCACCTCGCCACCGACCGCGACCGCGCTCGAGGCACCCGGTACCACGACCGCCGGTCGTTGCGGCAACACCGAGCTCCTGGTCATCAGCACGGCCTCGAACCGCGGCGAGGTCGATCACTGCGGATGCGCACGGGCGCGGAAGGGGGGACTTCCGTGGCGCGCCTGCTTGATCGATTCGCTGCGCACCGGCGACGAGGCGCTGCTGGTGGATGCCGGCGACTTCATGCACCCGGACCGCCACCGTGACGACGCGCTGGACCGCTTCGTGATCGAGGCGATGGGCAGCATGGGCTACAGGGCCATGACGCTCGGCGAGCTCGAGCTCGAACGGGGTGTCGACACCGTCAAGCGCCTGGTGGCCGACAGCCCCGTCCCGATCACGCTGGCCAACGTCTCGGACGCGGCGACCGGCGAGCCGATCGGCGAGCCGTTCCTGATCGAGGAGGTGAACGGTCTCCGGGTCGCCATCACCGGTCTCCTCGGCCAGGAGCTCGGCGAGGACGCCGATGCGTTCACGCGCCTCGGTATCACGGTCGACGACCCGTTCGAGGTGGCCAGCGCGCTGGTGCCGCGACTCGCCGGCATGGCGGATCTCGTCATGGTGCTGTCGCACATGACGACCTCGGACGCCATCCGGCTCCCCGAGCTGGTGCCGGACATCGACCTCCTGGTCCTCGGCCACGACCCCGGTACCGCGGCCGCGACGCGGATCGGCGGCACCGTCATCATCCGCAGCGGACAGCGCGGCCAGTACCTCGGGGTGACGCGCGTCCAAGTCGGCCCGGAGAACGCGATCGTCGCCGCCAGCGGCCAGGCGGTGCCGATCCTGATCGACACGGTCTGCGCCGATCCCGAGATGGCGCGAGCGCTGCATGTTCTTCTCGGGGCGATCGAGACCGGGAGCAACGCCCGTGGGAACACGAGCGACTAGCCCGACGGCGGAGCGCTCGGCCCGAGAGGCTCCGGGGCGCCGCGCGACGGGCCGCGCGCCCGCTCGCCGCCGCGCAGCGCGTCCCGCACGGCGCGCGCGATCACCTCGGCCGGCGCGTCCGCCACGTCCCAGGCCGGGGCGCCGCCCGCCGCCAGCCAGGCGCGCACGTCGTCGAGCAGGCCGCGACGCGCCACGACGAGGAGCGGCACGTCGTGACCGTGGAGGGCCGCCAGCTCGCGGCTCCAGCCGGCGCCGGACAGCTCCCAGGGCCCGACCTCGTCGATGACGAGGAGGTCGCTCGCCGCGGCCGCGCGCGGCGACAGCGCCCGCCGGCCGAGCTCCCGCGCCGCCGGGCTGACGTGGAAGGCGCCGCTCCGGGGCCACGGTGACGCGGGATCGCGCGTCGCCATCGGCAGCCGCTCGCCGCTCAGCAGATCGACGAGATCGAACGACCAGCGCCGGCCGTCCCGGATCTCGCCGGGCGTCAGGACGCCACCGATCCGCAGGCCGTCGGCCCGCAGCGCCTCGATCACCGCCCCGGCGCACGTCGTCTTGCCGTCACCGGTCGCGCCGGTGATCACCCCCACGACCCGGTAGGGCGCGCGGAGCGCCTGCAACCAGATCTCCATCCGCGGCAGGAGCTCACCCAGCGTTCTTGCGGGACGACGCAGGAAATCGCGTCCGGAGGGCAGGGCAGCGACGACGAGCGGCAGGGTGGCGAAGGCGGCGTGCACGGCGCCATGCAGCTGTCCACCACCACGCCGCTCCAGCCAGCGGCGGAGCCGCGGGTGGGACAGCTCGCTCGACAGGGCCGCGAAGCACATGGTCACGAAGACGGCGTGCAGGCACATCCCCAGGCCGAGCGCCGCGCCGTGCCGCCAGCCGATCTGCCCGGACGGGGCCACGAGCCCCATGACCGCTCCGGCCAGCAGGGTGAGGCCCAGGAGCATCAACCAGAAGCCGGGCCGGCCGAGACGGCGGAGCGCCCGGCGGTAGCGGATGGCAGCCGCCAGGACGGCGACGCCGGCGACGAGCGCCTTGCCGGCGAGCGGCAGCCGGGTGAGCGTCACCAGCCCGGCCGGCAGCGCCACGAGCCAGACGAGGAGGAGAACCAGGGACGGGCGGGGCACACCGCGCCCGCCGGCGCCGGCGTCGCCGCGCGTGACGGCCCCGCCACCACCCAACCGGCGCTGCCAGGCGGCGAGCGCCTCCGCGGCGTCGGTCGACCGCCGGTGCGTGACGCTGGCCGGCGTCGTGCGGAGCCCGAGCACAGCCGCCGCGGCGCCGAGTGCGATGTTCAGTGCCACCAGCGCCATCAACGGCCCCCAGGAGCCGAGCGGCATGGTGCCGATCTTGCGTTCTGCCACCACCACGAGATCACGGTAGAGACGGAGCAGGTCCCAGCCGTAGGTCAGGAGCAGGCTGACGACCTTGTGCCCCAGGGTCCACGACATCGCCAGGGCGCCGCCCGTCAGATAGCCGGCCGGCCGGCTGCCCAGCCACCGGACCCCCGCCTCCATGAGCAGCCCCTCCATGGCGATGGCCACCATGGGGCCGAGGAGGACGGCGCTCGGCGAGATCGCCTTCATGAGCGCCGCGATCAGGCCGGCCCGGACGAGGAGCCCCGGCACTGGCCAGACGCGATGGCCGGCCACCAGGATGACGATGGCGATCGCCGTCAGGGCGTGCCCCGAGAACGGCATCCGCAGGTTGTGGAGGAAGCTCCCGAGGACGATCTCCGATGCCGCCCAGAGGCTGCCGAGCACGGCGGCGCGCTGCCAGAGCGGCTGCAGGGTGGCTGCGGGGATGGCGGGGACGAGCGTGCTGTCACCTGGCATCGACGACCTGCCTCGGCTGGATCATGAACGCGCACCGGGGCCCCACGCGGTCCGGATTGCACGTGGTAGTGTCGCCCATGCCGGGCGTCGAGGCCACTCCCTCTCCGCCGGCGAGTCGCCACGCATGACCGCGAACCGCGAGGAGGCCGGACGTGACCCGCAAGACCTTGATCGCCCCACTGACCATCCTGGTCAACGCCTGCATCTGGGGCTTCGCCCTGATCATGACGGCTCATACGCTGAGCGGCACCGGTGCCTACCAGCAGATCCAGCACATTCTCGGTGGCTGCGCGGGCGTCTCGGTGGTGATCGTCGGCGGCGGCGTGCTCGGGCTGACGCGCAAGGCCGGCTCCGGCGCCTGAGGTGCCCGGCGGCGGCGGCAGC
>JASFRE010000252.1:0-6839 GCA_050115055.1 Candidatus Eiseniibacteriota bacterium
CGCGGTCACTCCCCGGCAGGCAGCAGGCGCTCCCACCAGGTCCAGTGATGGGCCTCGGCGAAGCCGGCGCTCTCGTAGGTGCGGCGCGCGGCCATCGCCTCGCCGGTGCCGACCAGGACCTCGGTCACCCCCAGCGCCCGCAGCCGCCGGACGGCCTCGCCCATCAGTGCCCGACCCAGCCCGCGCCGACGGTGCTCCGGATGCGTGCAGAGCGGCTCGAAGATGCCCAGCCGGTTGTCCCCGTCGAGGGGAACACCCAGGTAGGCAGCCCACGTCCCGTCGGGCGCCAGCGCGACGAGGTCGAGACCGGCGCGGTAGGAGGGCGCGCGGGTGGCGAAGTTGCGGTACTCGGCGGCCACATGGATGGTGCGCCCGAAGGCCACGTTCAGGAGATCGGCGAGCGCCTGGCAATCAGCGTCGTCGGCCGGATCCGGGCTCCGTAGCGTGTAGCCGGCGGCGAGCAGCGGCGCCTCCGATTCGCGCCCGGCGAGCCGCATCCGGTAGGTGTGGCCGCCGCTCCCGGTGCCGGTGTAGCCACGTCGCTCGAGCAAGCGGCGTCTGTGGACGTCGTAGTCGTTGACCGGCACCCGCAGGACGCGCTCCGCGCCGGCCTCGCCCGTACCGGGCGCGCGCGACGGTCTCCCGACCGCGGCCAGGTGCGCCTCGGCCCAGTCGAGAAGCGGTGCCTCGACCTCGCGGTGCTCCGGATGGACCTCGAGATGCGCCTCGCCTGGCCCCTCGGGATGCACGGCGCCCGCGAGCCGGTCGCCGGTCGTCCCCTCGAGGTGCACCAGCGCCAGTCGATTCCTCGACCTGGAGCCATCACCGCCATCGTACCAGCGCCATCCGTCCCAGCGACGGACCTCCCAGTTGAATCCGGTCGGAGCGATCGAGTGCGTCGTCACGAGGAGCTTGCGAACCCGCCAGAAATGCCGCTCGTCGTCGTCGCCTTGCGACCGACCACCGGCATCATCCGGTGTCGGCACCGGGCCTGTCACCATCGTCGCCTCCGTCTCGGGCGTCGTCTCCGGGCCGGACGTCGTCTCCGGGCCGGGCGTCCCGCCGCGCGGCGCGCACCCCGGTCTCGCCCGTGATCTCGTCGGCGGCCGTGCTGGACGCCGTCACCTCCCGCGCCGCCTCCCCCACCGGTTCCGCCCGCAGGCTGATCCGCATGATCGTGCGCCCCGGCTGGCTGATGTCCATGTCCACGCTGCCGCCGAACTTGGCGCTCACCGTCCAGTAGACGCCGGTGAGGCCCACGCCACCGCGCCCCAGCTCGTCACCGGGACGCTGCTTGTCGCGTCCGAGGCCGTGCACGAACACCAGCGACTTGAGTCCCCGGCTCTGCCGGAACTCGTGCACCAGTCCCAGCGCCTCGTCGTAGTCCTTGATCGGAGTGAAGAAGCGGCTCACCGGATCGGTCGCCTTCACCGACAGCTCGTTGAGCGAGTAGCAGAATCGCAGGGCGCCGCGCCGCACGTGATCGTCGAGGACCCGAAGCAGCGCTCGCTGCTTGCGGCGCGTGAAGACGCCCTGGTTCTCGACCGCGAGCGTCCAGACCCGGTGGCTGGTCGGGCTCAGCCGGATGCCGATCGGCTGGTCGGGCGCCTCCTCGTAGGCGTTCTTCAGCACCTCGACCACGATCGAGGCCAGGGCATCGACGGGGTCGCGATTGAAGCGCATCAGGTAGTGGACGCGCAGCCTGCGGTCGATGCCGCCGAATCGATAGCGACCGTCCTCGGCATCGCCGTCACCCGCCGCGGCGTCGAGCTCCGGGATGGTGCCGTCGGCGGCGAGGGCGGCGGCCACGCCACGGACCACCTCGCCGAAGTCGACCTCGGCCGAGAACGGGTACTCCTGATCGTCCGATCCGACCTCCTCGATCGGCCGCCAGTGTGCGGAGCGGGTCATGCCGGGCATCGCCAGGCCGAAGGCGTTCGACTCGAGCGCACGCTGCCGCTCCTCGAGGTCGCGTTCGCGGTGGTCGAGCTCGCGCAGCTCGGCGTAGGTCATCATGAGGAGCGCCGGCACGTTGGAGAGCGTGCGCCAGTCGGGGTCCCGGCACTCACGACGCGGGTAGTCGCAGACCGTGAAGCCGTCCTGATCCATGAACAGACAGCACCCCTGCCCCGTCCACATGCCGCGGTCGAGACAGTAGGCGAAGCCGTCGTAGTCGAAGCACGCCCCCCGGTGGGCCGTGTGACCGAAGAGGATGCGATCGGCGCCGAGCTGGTCGAGCACGCGGTTTTCCCAGCCGTGTCGTATGATGTCGCTGATCCAGCTGTCGCGGCGGATCGTCACCACCGACCGGCCGCCGCCCAGGAATGCGAAGACCGGATCGCCCGGATCGGTGGCGGCGCGCAGCGCCTCCTCCGCGCGCTCGAGTGCCGCGATGCCATGGGCACCGTCCCAGCCGATCTCCACCGAGCCGTTCTCTCCGACCGGAATGCCGGCATGAATGAACAGGCTGCCGTGCTCGTCGCGGTGGCAGAGCCGGAGATGCTGCTGGTACCAGCGGGCGATCTCCTCGAAGAGCGGCGTCTCGCGCACCGCCTTGAACAGCCGGTCGAGCAGACCGGGAAAGTGATCGTCGAAGTACTCGAGCTCCGATCCGGGGCTGTGACGGATGGCGAGACGGGCCGCGAAGCGCATGATCTTCGGATCGACGTCGTCGTCGAGCATGCCCAGCGACCGGAAGGTGGCGAGCCCGCCGCTGGCGATCCAGTCGAAGAGCGCCCCCGGACGCCCATCACCGAGCATCGTGCGGATCAGGTAGATCTCGTGGTTTCCGAGCAGGGCGACGGCGTTGTCCGTCTCGACCAGCTCCCGCACGTGGCGGTAGACCGCCACGCTGCGCGGACCGCGGTCCATGTAGTCGCCGAGCAGCACGATTCGCGAGACCGGCTGCGAGCGCGGCGTGGCGAGGAGCTCCTCGAAGCGCCCGAGATGACCGTGAGGATCGGAGATGACGATGGTGACCGGCTCGATGACGCCGCGCATGAGCTGGCTCTGCAGGTAGTGCAGCGTCTGCCGGCGACGGGTGATGCCGTCCAGCCGTGCGCGGATGAGAGTGACCTCGGACTGGCGTCGCTGCTCGGTCATCGTCGGTCCGCCCGGGCCCGGGCATCGGGGCCGGTTCGCGTCCTGCCGCTCCCGACCGCCGGCACGCGCCGGCGGGCGCGGCGCGGAACCCGGATGCAGCATAGCACGCTGCATGACCCGGCGCTGGCCGACGGCCGCCAGCGCGATCGGAAGCACCCCGCGCTCAGGTGGAGTCGTCCGGTCGCGACGCACCGCGGAGGCGCTGCGGACGATCGGAAGCCGCCTCGAGCGGGCGGTAGACGACACCACCGTGCGGTCGCAGGCCGACCATGCGCACCGCCAGGCGGCGGCGCATGCCGGGTGCCATGGCGCGCGCCGCCAGCACCACTGCGGCCACCGCCACGACGAGCCGTCCGGCGACGGAGGTGGCGAAGAGAGCCCTGTAGCTGCTGCCGAGCGCCGCGAAGGCGATACCGCCCAGCGTCCCGCCGAGCAGCTGCGCAGCACCGTGCAGGAGGCTCTGGATCGCGAAGACGTGGGGCCGGGCGCGCCGCGTGGTGGATTCGAGGAGCAGCGCGAAGTAGGAGACTTCGTAGGCCGACCAGCTCGACCCGGACAGCGCCTGGGCGGCGACGACCCAGCCGAGACCTCGCGCATGGACCCACGGCAGGGGCACCAGGGCGGTCGCCACCACGGCGATGTGAAAGACCAGCCGCGCCCCCCGCCGATCCAGGAGCTGTCCCCAGAGCGGGAAAACGAGCGCCTTGACCAGCACGACGCTCACCGCCGCCGTCATGTACTCGACGTAGCTGAAGTGAAGCTCGGTGAGCATGAAGGGCCCGAAGTAGGGGGCCGACAGATAGACCATGACGAAGAACGCCGCACCGACCAGGAGCAGGCCAGCGGTCCGGTGACCACGCTCGCTGCGCAGGAAGCGCATCGCATCCTGGCGCTGCGCCACGCCCCGGAAGGTCGGCTCGGGGCAGAGGGCGAGCAGGCCGGCAGAGACCAGCCGGCTGGCGACCGCGAGGAGGAAGATGACGCGAAACCCCGCGCCGCCCGCGGCCAGCGCCACCGACTCGGCCGCGCCGGCGGGCTCGAGCCGATCGAGCACGATGCCCCCACCGACCAGCGCCAGGGCCGTCGCCACCTGGATGGCGCGATTGCGCAGCGCGAAGTAGCGACCCCGCCGCTTCGACGGGACGAGGTCCCCGATCCACGACGCCCAGGCGGTGCCGGCCGACTGCCCGGCCATGTTGTAGACGCAGACAGCGGCGATGAGGAGTCGCGGCGTCAGCGCCCCGGCGGCATCGGTCGCGACGATGGCGCCGAGCACCGACGACTGGACGACCGCGGCGACGACCACCAGCCACTTGCGCACCGGGAGCCGGCGCAACACCCCCAGCGCCATCAGCGGTCCGGCAGCGCCCAGGCAGAGCGGCAGGGTCACGACCAGGCCGAGCTCCAGCGGCCCCGCACCAAGGCGCACGGCGGCGGCGACGAAGTAGGCCTCGGAGAGACCGATCATCAGCGCCCAGCACATGCCCTCGGCGATCGACAGACGCAGCGCCCGGCGCACGAGCTGGCTGGAGATAAAGGGACCCGGCATGGTGGTTCGCTCGCCCGCGCGCAAGCATGACTGCGAGGCGCGATGGCGCCGCGGCACGTGTCAGGAGATCGCCGCGCCATCCGGTCGCGACGATCCTCGCAGACAGCGGATCATCGAGCCCCGGCCAGGCGAATGCAAGACCGCGCGCGGCCAGGTCGCGTCGGCGGCGCGATCGCCCTCGCAACGGGATCGCCGCCGTGACCGGTCACCACCGCGCCGCGGTCGCCAGGCGCTCCCCATCAGCCGGCGCCGTCCGGCGGACCACCGTGCTAGACTCCGAGCAAACGGCCACACCCGGCCACGGATCCCCCGATCGAGAGGAGGATGTCTCATGCGATGGGCCCCCCTGCTGGCAGTCATCGCGCTCCTGTGCCTCCCGGAGGCGGTGCTGTCGACACCGCACGAGATGCTCGTCAACGGAGACTTCGAGCAGGAGATCACCGTCGGCTGGCTTCAGCGTCTCGATGCGAGCGCCGCGACGCTCGAGCGCACGACCACCGCCCAGCCGGACCCGGACTACGAGCTGCGCCTCACGGTGGCGAACGGCGTCGGTACGCTCGCCGCGCTGCAGCGCTTCCTGGTGCCGGACCCCGGCATGACGGTCACGGCCGACCTCTGCTGCAGCGCCGCGGGCTCCGGCGGCGCCTGGTCGGCAGCCGGCCTGGTGCTGACCTACCGCGACCGCGACTGGGGCTCGCTCGGACAGACGGTCATCGCCGCCGTCAGTGCCGACTGTCCCTGGGTCGACTCGCCGACCTTCCACCTGATCGCCGCCGTGCCGGGCGTCTGGACCCATCACGCCTTCGAGCTCCTCGACGAGCTCGCGAGCCTGCCCGGCGTCGATCCGGACCGCGTGGCCTGGCTCGAGGTGGCGGTGCTCATCGAGGCGGACAACTGCTGAGGCGGCCAGCTGACGGCGGAGGTCTCCGCCGATGACGTCTCGGTCCTCGCCAGCCACGGTGTGCTCGTCGCGCACGACCCGCATCCCTACACGACCGCTACCGCCTCGCCCTACACCATCGAGACCACCATGCTCTCGCTCGGCCAAGGCGGACTGGTGGCCGGTTCGACGGAGCTCGTCTACCGGCTGGATGGCGGCCCCTTCGAGACCGTCGTCCTCGAGCCGACCGGCGCGCCCGACACCTACGCCGGCGCGATCCCGCCGCTGCCCTGGGGAACCCGCGTCGAGTACTACCTGACCGCGATGAACGATACCGGCGAGACCGGCTCGAGTCCCCCCGGCGCTCCAGCCGACTACCATGTCTTCCGTGTCGACGACGGCTTCGTCGATGATCTCGAGCTCGACAGTGGCTGGAGCGTCGGCACGCTGGTGGACGACGCCACGACCGGCATCTGGGTCCGCGCCGACCCGGTCGGCACCGTCTACGAGGGATCCGTCGTGCAGCCGGAGGACGACCGGACGCCGGCCCCGGGCACCGACTGTTTCGTGACCGGCAACGGCGAGGTCGGCGGCGCGGCCGGCGTCAACGACGTCGACGGCGGCCGCATCACGCTCATGACCCCGGTCTACGACCTGACCGGCGGCAGCGACGTGCAGATCGGTTACTGGCGCTGGTACACGAACGATCGTGGCTACAATCCGGGCGAGGACCTCTGGCGGGTCGACATCTCGAACGACGGCGGTGCGACCTGGCTGGCGGTCGAGAGCGGCCCGATGTCGAGCAATGCCTGGGTCGAGGCGTTCTTCGATCTCGACGTCTTCTTCCCGTCACCGGGCCGCGTACGGCTGCGCTTCATCGCCGAGGACGAGGGTGGCGGTTCGCTCGTCGAGGCAGCGGTCGACGATCTGACGATCGTCGGCGACTTCGGCGGCACGACCGGCGTCGGCGAGACGGCGGCGGCGAGCGGTTCGCCGGCCGCCCTGCGGCTGGCCCCCAATCGCCCCAACCCGTTCAACCCGACGACGCTCATTCCCTTCCGTTTGGAGCGGGATGCGACCGTCCGCCTGGCGATCTACGACACCGGCGGGCGGCTCGTCCTGACCCTCCTCGACGGTGCGCTCGCGGCCGGCGAGCACCGGATCCGCTGGAATGGTGAGGACGCCGCCGGGCGGGTGATGCCGTCCGGCGTCTACCGCTGCCTGCTGACCGACGGCGTCGCGCGCTCCGTGCGCGCCCTCACCCTGGTGCGGTGACCCGGAGGGCGGGGGAGCCGCGGCACCATCCGG
>JASFRE010000253.1:0-6809 GCA_050115055.1 Candidatus Eiseniibacteriota bacterium
CCGGCACCTCGGGGTCGTAGATCGTCCTGAGGACGTTGATGATGTCGTGCTCGATCTGCCCGACGGGGCGATCGGGGACGGTGGGTGCGGGCGCATCCGCCGTGTCCGGCGTGGTGGCCCCCGCTGCCGCAGCCGCAGGGCCGGCTGGCGGCGGCGCCTCCTCGGTCGCCGTCGCCGGCGCGGTCGAGTCGCTCGCCGGTCCGGCGTTCCCCGGCGTGTCCCGCCTGTCGCGTCGTCTCCTGAATGGATTCCAGATCATGGTCAGCCTCGCTCCGATCGCGTCGTCTATCGCTCGTCGTCCGTCGCGACGCGCACCGCCCCGGCGCCGACGTCGCAGCGCCGCCCCGCCGCCGGCCGCGGTTGCCGCCGTCGACCGCCGCTCCGTCGCCGACTCACTCGGTCGACACCGGCTCGCCGGTGCCCTCGAGTGCGGCGTGCAGGGTGTGCCAGGACAGCGTCGCGCACTTGACACGCATCGGAAACTCGCGGACGCCCTCGAAGACCGCGAGCTTGCCGAGATCGACCCCGGCCGCCTCGCCGCCCGCCACCTCCGCCTCACCACCGGTCAGCATCGTGTGCACGGTGCGGAACAGCGCCTCGACCTCGTCGAGCGTCTTGCCCTTGATCGAGTCGGTCATCAGTGACGCAGAGGCGGTCGAGATCGCGCAGCCGGAGCCCTGGAAGCTCACGTCGGCCACTTTGCCCTCCTCGATCTTGAGGAACACGGTGACCTTGTCGCCGCACAGGGGATTGAAGCCCTCGGCCTGGCGGGTGGCGTCGGGCATCGCGTGGAAGTTGCGCGGCTGCCGGTTGTGGTCGAGAATCACTTCCTGGTAGAGCTCGCGAAGATCGGACATGCTCCTTGCTTCCCCGTTGCGGCGTCTCAGCCGAAGACCTCGACCACACGATGCAGCGCCGCCACCAGGCGGTCCAGCTCCTCGCGCGTCGAGTAGAGGCCGATCGACGCGCGCGATGTCGCCGTCACGCCGAATCGCTCCATGACCGGCTGCGCGCAGTGATGGCCGCTGCGGATGGCGATGCCCTCCTGGTCGAGGATGGTGCCGATGTCGTGCGGGTGGATCCCGTCGAGCACGAACGACAGGACGCTGGATTTCTCTCGCGCGGTGCCGATCATCGACAGCCGCGGGACATTGCGGAGCGCCTCGGTCCCGTACGCGAGCAGCTCCTGCTCGTAGGCCGCGATCCGCTCCATGCCGATTGCGGAGAGGTAGTCGATCGCGGCACCGAGGCCGATGGCACCGGCGATGTGCGGCGTGCCGGCCTCGAAGCGATGGGGCACCGCGTTGAACGTCGTCCGGTTCCACGACACGCTGAGGATCATCTCGCCGCCGCCCTGGTAGGGCGGTAGCTCCTCGAGCAGCTCCCGCTTGCCGTAGAGCGCACCGATCCCCGTCGGTCCGTACATCTTGTGACCCGAGAAGACGTAGAGGTCGCAGTCGAGCGCCTGGACGTCGACCGGCAGGTGCTGCACGGCCTGGGCGCCGTCGAGCAGCACCGGCACGCCGGCCTCGTGCGCGATGTCGACGATCTCGCGGGCGGGGTTGATGGTGCCGAGCGCGTTCGAGACGTGGTTCATGGCCACCAGCCGGGTGCGCGGGCCGATCAGGTCGCGGTAGGCGTCGAGCAGGATCTCGCCGCGATCGTTGATCGGCACCACGCGGATCGCCGCCCCGACGCGATCGCAGTGAAGCTGCCAGGGCACGATGTTCGAGTGGTGCTCGAGGGCCGAGACGATGACCTCGTCCCCCTTGCCGATCCGCAGCTGGCCGAAGGCGCTGGCGACGAGATTGATGCCCTCGGTGGCGCCACGCACGAAGATGATCTCGCGCGCGTCTCGCGCGTTCACGAAGTGCTGCACCTTCTGGCGGGCGCCCTCGTAGGCGGCCGTGGCCCGCTCGCTGAGCGCGTGCACGCCCCGATGCACATTCGCATTGTAGCCCTCGTAGTAGTCGCGGAGCGCATCGATGACCGCGCGCGGCTTCTGCGTGGTGGCGGCGCTGTCCAGGTAGGCGAGCGGCTTGCCGTGCACCTCCTGGGCGAGGATCGGGAAATCGCGCCGCAGGCGCTCGACGTCGTAGGTGCCGGCGTCGTAGGTGCCGGCGTCGTCGGCCCGCGTGTCGCGGGCGGCGTCATGCACGCGCTTGGTGGCGCCGTCACGCGTCGGCTGGTGCGCCGTGGCTCTCATCGATCTCTCCCAGCATCCGGCCGGCCGGCAGCCAGCGGGCGAAGATGCCCTCGAGGTTGGTGCGGAACAGCTTGACCCGGATCGAGCGCAGGATCTCGCTGGCAAAGGCGTAGGTCAAGAGGCTGCGCGCATCCGCGTCGCCGATGCCGCGCGAGCGCAGGTAGAAGATGGCGTCCTCGTCGAGCCGCCCGGTGGCCGAGCCGTGCGTGCAGCGCACGTCGTCGGCATAGATCTCGAGCTGCGGGCGGGACTCGACCAGCGCCTTGTCGGAGAGCAGCAGGTTGCGGTTCATCTGCTCGGCGACGGTCTTCTGGGCGTCCTCGCGCACCACGACCCGCCCGGTGAAGACGCCGCGGGCAGCGTCGTTCATGATGCCCTTGAAGATCTGGCGGCTCGTGCAGTGCGGCACCGCGTGGTCGACCTGGGTCACATGATCGGCATGGCGCTCTCCGTCCATCATGTAGAGACCGTACAGCGCGGTCTCGGCCCCCTGACCGGCGAGCAGCAGGTTGATCTCGTGCCGCGACAGTCGCGCCCCCTCGGCGATCGAGTGCGAGCGGATCGAGCTGTCGCGCCGCTGGTGCAGCTCGAGCGTCGCCAGGTGGAACGCCGAACGCGACTCGTGTTGCAGCTTGTAGTGCTCGACCGTGGCACCGGCCCCGGCGGCGATCTCGGTGACGGCGTTGGTGCAGTAGGCGGCATCGTCGAGACCGACGTAGTGCTCGACCACCGAGACGCGACTGCCCGGTGCGGCCACGATCAGGTTGCGCGGCTGGATGAGCGCCGGACGCGAGCGCGGCGTCGTGATGTACATGAGGTGGATCGGCAGCTCCTTGTAGCTCCCCTCGGGGATCTGCACGAAGGCGCCGTCACTCATGAAGGCGGTGTTGAGGGCGACGAACGGATGCTCCTCGTAGCGCGCGTAGCCTGTCAGGTGCGGCTCGACGAGCTCCGGTTTCTCCTGGAGGATGCGTCCCAGACTGGTCACCCAGGCCCCCTCGGGCATCTGGCCGATCTGCGAGTGCTCCGGGGTGAAGCGGCCGTCGATGAACACCAGGCGCGTGATGTTGGCCGAGACGAACGGCCCGAGCGCCGGCACGACGCCGCCGAGCGCGTGCGGATCGCCGTTGACCGGCTGGCATGCGGTGCGTGCGAGTTCGTCGAGGCTCGTGTACTTCCAGGCCTCATGGCGGCGAGTCGGGATGCCGAGCTCCGCGAAGTGCTCGATGGCCGCACGCCGGTGGGCCTCGAGCCAGGGCAGCTCGGCACCGGGCAGCGCGCCCCGACGGGCCTCGAACGCCTCGACCAGGCTCCCCCGGTAGCGGTCGCCCGGCGTCTCCCCGGAGGCAGGCGGCCGTGCCGGCTTCCCGTTCATGACCAGACTGTTCTCGCTCACTGCTGCGTTCCCCCGCACGTGTCACGCTCCGTACCGATCACGACGTCGCGCCCCTAGCCGCTCGTCCCGGCGGCCTCTGCCGACCGGCTCAGGCCGAGCTCCTCCTCGATCCAGCGATAGCCGCGCTTCTCCAGCTCGAGGGCCAGCTCGCGCCCGCCCGACTTGACGATCCGTCCATTCATGAGGACGTGCGTCCGGTCGGGCACCAGGTAGTTGAGCAGGCGCTGGTAGTGGGTGATGACCAGCATGGCACGATCCGGGCCGCGCAGCGCGTTGACCCCGCCGGCGACGATCTGCAGCGCGTCGATGTCGAGCCCCGAATCGGTCTCGTCGAGGATCGCCAGGGTGGGATCGAGCACCGCCATCTGGAAGATCTCGTTGCGCTTCTTCTCGCCGCCCGAGAAGCCCTCGTTGACCGAGCGGTTCAGGAAGCTCTCGTCCATCTCGACGAGCTTCATCTTGTCGCGCGCCAGCTTGAGGAAGTCCATGGCGTCGAGCTCGGACTCGCCGCGATGCTTGCGCACGGCGTTGACCGCCGCCTTCAGGAAGTAGGCGTTGGAGACGCCCGGGACCTCGACCGGGTACTGGAAGGCGAGGAAGAGGCCCTCGCGCGCCCGCTCCTCGGGGTCCATCGTCGCCAGGTCCTGTCCCTTGTAGTTCACCTGGCCGCTGGTGACCTCGTACGAGGCGCGCCCCGCCAGGATGTTGGCCAGCGTGCTCTTGCCGGAGCCATTCGGCCCCATGATGGCGTGCACCTCGCCGGCCTTCACCTCGAGGTCGATGCCGCGCAGGATCTCGTTGCCGTCGACGGCCGCGTGTAGGTTCTTGATCTCGAGCATGGTTCTTGGGTCTCCGGACCGGTCCGTTGCGGTCCCCTCCGTGTCGGTGGCGCTCCGTGCCGTTCTCCGTGCCGTTTTCCGTTCCGTGTCCGGCCGGGTCGTGCCCCGGGCCGGACCGCCAGGCTAGCCGACGCTCCCCTCGAGGCTGATACCGAGCAGCTTCTGGGCCTCGACCGCGAACTCCATCGGCAGCTCCTTGAAGACCTGCTTGCAGAAACCGTTGACGATCATCGACACCGCGTCCTCGGCCGAGATCCCCCGCTGCTGGCAGTAGAAGAGCTGCTCCTCGGAGATCTTCGAGGTCGACGCCTCGTGCTCCACCTGCCCCGTCGGGTTCTTGACGTCGATGTACGGGAAGGTGTGGGCGCCGCAGCGATCGCCGATCAGCAGCGAGTCGCACTGCGAGTAGTTGCGGGCGCCGGCGGCGCCCGGCTGGACCTGTACCAGGCCGCGGTAGGTGTTCTGGCCGCGCCCGGCCGAGATGCCCTTCGAGATGATGGTCGAGCGCGTGTTCTTGCCCAGATGGATCATCTTGGTGCCGGTGTCCGCCTGCTGGCGGTTGTTGGTCAGTGCCACCGAGTAGAACTCGCCGACCGAGTCGTCGCCGACCAGGATGCAGCCCGGGTACTTCCAGGTGATCGCCGAGCCGGTCTCGACCTGGGTCCAGCTGATCTTCGAGCGCCGGCCGGCACACTTGCCACGCTTGGTGACGAAGTTGTAGATGCCGCCGCGTCCCTCGGCGTCGCCCGGGTACCAGTTCTGCACGGTCGAGTACTTGATCTCGGCGTGGTCGAGCGCCACGAGCTCGACGACGGCGGCGTGCAGCTGGTTTTCGTCGCGCATCGGCGCCGTGCAGCCCTCGAGGTAGCTCACGTAGGCGCCCTCGTCGGCGACGATCAGCGTGCGCTCGAACTGCCCGGTCTTGGCGGCGTTGATCCGGAAGTAGGTCGACAGCTCCATCGGGCAGCGCACGCCCTTCGGGATGTAGACGAAGGAGCCGTCGGTGAAGACCGCCGAGTTGAGGGCGGCGAAGAAGTTGTCGCCGATCGGCACCACCGTGCCGAGGTACTGCTGCACCAGGTCCGGGTGCTCCTGCACCGCCTCCGAGAACGAGCAGAAGATGATGCCGAGCTCGGCGAGCTTGTCACGGAACGTCGTTGCCACCGAGACGCTGTCGAAGACCGCGTCGACCGCGACCCCGGCCAGCATCTTCTGCTCCTCGAGCGGGATGCCGAGCTTCTCGAACGTGTCGAGCAGCTCCGGATCGACCTCGTCGAGGTTCTTGGGTCCGTCCGTCTTCTTCTTGGGCGCCGCGTAGTAGCTGATCGACTGATAGTCGATCGGCTCGTAGTGGACGTTCGACCAGCGCGGCTCGGACATCTCGAGCCAGCGCCGGTAGGCGCGCAGCCGCCACTCGAGCAGGAACTCCGGCTCGCGCTTCTTGGCCGAGATGAAGCGGATCACGTCCTCGCTCAGACCGGGCGGCACGATGTCGGCCTC
Source organism: Candidatus Eiseniibacteriota bacterium (assembly GCA_050115055.1). Classification (GTDB taxonomy): domain Bacteria; phylum Eisenbacteria; class RBG-16-71-46; order CAVPCR01; family CBDCWB01; genus JASFRE01. Next base: position 5,942 of record JASFRE010000253.1, read on the forward strand.
GATCTCGGTCGAGAAGCCGTACTTGTACTCGGAACGGATGAAGTCCTGTGCCTGGTTCGTGGTCATCGGTGGACTCTCTCGGTCGTCGGACCATCGATCGTTTCGGAGTCGTGGCGGTGGCGCCGCGCGGCGTCCGCACCCGGACCCGGTGCCGTCGTCGATGCCGTGAGGGAGCCGGGAGCGGCCGGCTCGATCAGGGCCGGAAAGCGCACGGACGCCGTCTGCTCGCCAAGCGTCAGGTCGGCGAGCGTCAGCTTCCCCAGCACGCCGCGCAGCGCCTCCTCGACCGCTCCCCAGACCACCCGGATCGAGCAGTCCGGCGTATGCACGCAATCGGACAGCTGCCCCGGGTAGCCGGTGCAGAACCCCTCCGAGAAGAACGGGTTGCCGAGCACCCGCACCGCGTCCCACACCGTGACCTGGGTGGCGGGGGAGGACAGCCGGTAGCCGCCGCCGGCGCCGCGCGTGCTCTCGACCAGGCCGCCCTGGCGGAGCAGGCGCATGAGCTTGGCGACGTACTCGGGGCTGATGCCCTCGGCGGCCGCGATCTGGGCGATGCTCACCGGCGCCTCGCCATCATGGCGGGCCACCTGTAGCAGGCAGCGCAGCCCGTACTCTTCCTGCGATGTGAGTTGCATCGACGCACTCCGCTCCGGGTGTCGCGAGTCGCGCACCCTAGCCAAATTATACAGACTAGTCAATATTCTTTCTCCCTCTGGACGGCGGTCCGGCTGGCATCGATTCACGAGATATAACCTGTTGACATTCTGCTAGTTAGGCGGATCATCCGGGGCCCGGCCGAATTGGCGTGGAACCGGGGCCGAGCGGGGCCGAGCGGGGCCGAGCGGGGCCTGGCGGTGCCTGGCGA
>JASFRE010000254.1:0-6808 GCA_050115055.1 Candidatus Eiseniibacteriota bacterium
CCCCAGCACCATCGACAGCCACAGTGCCCGCGCGACGATCAGCGCATAGATCCCCAATACCAGTACCGCGACGACAAATCCACCCTCTTCTCCGATGATCGAGAAGACGAAATCGGTGTGTGACGCAGGCAAGAACTGGAATTTCTGCATGCTCTCGCCGAAGCCCTTGCCGATCCAGCCACCGGAGCCGAGAGCGATCAGCGACTGGTCGAGCTGGTAGCCGTCGCCGAGCCGATCGCTGGTCGGTCCGGCCATGAAATCGAGCAGGCGCTTCCAGCCATACGGCACCGTCCACAGCCGCACCACGAGGGCGCTGACGGCGACGCCACCGAGAGCGACCAGATGACCGAGGCGGGCGCCAGCCGCGAAGATGATACCGAGCCCGATCAGCACGATCGACAGGGCGACGCCCATGCTCGGCTCGGCAGCCACCAGCGCCGCGACACCGACCACCAGCACGATGGGCGGCGCCAGTCCCGACCAGCTGGCCACCGTCGCGCCCTTGCGAGCCAGCAGGCGCGCCAGGTGCACGACGAGCGCCAGCTTGAGCATCTCGGAGGGTTGCAGCGTCATCTCGAAGAAGCTGAGCCAGCGACTGGTCGCGTGTCCGTCCGGTCCCCGTCCGAGTGGGGTCAGCGTCAGCGCCACCAGCATCAGGGTGGCGAGCAGGGCGAAGGGGGCGAGCCGGTGGATCCACGCCGGTCGCATGGCGAGCGCCAGCGCCAGCCCCGCCAAGCCGATGAGGGCGCGCTCGAACTGACGGCCGAGGGCACTGTCGGTGGCACAGCGCTCACCCGGCTGGCCATCGGGCCGCGTCCAGCAATCCTCGCTGGCGCACAGCATCATCGTCAGGCCGAAGGCGACCAGGAGCAACGTCGCGGTCAGGATGATCAGATCGGGGGCACCGCGCAGCCTCAGATTCACGCTCCACCTCCGGGGGATACCGGCCGCTCCGGGGGAACGGCGTCGGCCGCGGCCCGTGCGGCCAGGCGCAGCACCGCGCGGCGAAAGACCTCGCCGCGCGCCTCGTAGTCCCGGAACTGGTCGAAGCTCGCGCAGCCCGGCGCCAGCAGCACCACCTCACCCGGCACCGCCCGACTCGCTGCGGCACGCACCGCCGCATCGAGATCACCGCAGTCCTCGCCGGGCGTCTCCGGCCATGCCTCCTCAAGCCGGGGCGCCGACTCGCCGAAGCGATAGACGCGCTGCACGCGCTCGGTGACCAGATTGGCCAGCGACTCGAAATCGCCGCCCTTGTCGCGGCCACCGGCCAGCAGGTGGATGCCGCCCGAGAAGCTGGTCAGGGCGCTGCGCAGGGCATGCACGTTGGTCGCCTTCGAGTCGTTGACGAACGCCACCCCGGACAGCACCGCGACGCGCTCGAGCCGGTGTCGGAGGCCAGCGAAGTCGTGGAGCACACCGGCCAGCACCGCCGGGTCGATGGCGAAGCGCTCCACCGCAGCGAGCGCCGCCAGCACGTTGCGAAGGTTGTGCGGGCCGCGCAGCGCCAGTCGCTCGATGTCGATCACCCGCTCCTCACCGCCCCCGGCGCGCAGCACGATCCAGCCGCCGGACACGGTGGCGCCGTTCCGCACCCGCGTCGGATCGGTCCCGAACTCGAGCCGCCGCCCACCGCCCGGCAGCGGCGGTCCGTCCCAGCCGGCCGGCGCGACCGCGTCGTCGCCGCTCGACTGGTGCTGGAACAGCCTGAGCTTCAGGCGTGCGTAGGTTGCCAGGTCGCCGTGCCGGTCGAGGTGGTCGGCCGCCACGTTGAGCAGCACGGCGACACGCGGCCTGAGCCGGCTGGCCGTCTCCAGCTGGAAGCTCGACACCTCGACCACCAGGAGGTCATGGGGTCCGGTGCGGAGGACCGAGGCCGACAGCGGCCGGCCGATGTTGCCCGTGACCTGCGCCTGCCGGCCCGCGGCGGCGAGCAGCGCGCCGATGAGCTCGACCGTCGTCGACTTGCCGTTGGTGCCGGTCACGCAGATGAGCGGCGCGCGCGCCAGGCGTGCCGCCAGCTCCAGCTCGCCCGTCACCGCCACCCCGCGCGACGCGGCGACCCGGAGCAACGGGTGATCGGGCGGCACCCCCGGCGAGACCACGACCAGATCGTGCCCCGGCAGCAGGTCGGGATCATCGCGCCCCGGTGCCACGCGCAGGCCGCGCTCGACCAGCGTGCGCATCCCGGGGGTCTCGAAGGGGGCCACCGCGCGGTCGGCCAGGGTGGCGTGGGCACCGAGCCGGAGCAGGAGGTCCGCGACCGCCGTGCCCGAGCGGGCCGCCCCCAGGACCAGGACCTCCGCATCGCGCAGGCTGCGCGCGAAGCGGGCCTGCGGCGTCGCCCCCGCCGGCGCCCCGCCGACACCGGCCGGCGCGCCGGCCGCCACCAGGCCGCGCTGCCGTCGGTGACCGCAGAGGACGGGGCCGACGTCTCCGGCGTAGAGTCCGATGTCGTGCGTCATCCACTCCGACATGTGCGTGCCGCGCACCCGGGCGTGCGCCTCCATGGTCATTGCAGCTTGAGGGTCGACAGGCTGAGCAGGGCCAGCAGGGCCCCGACGATCCAGAATCGCACGACCACCTTCTGCTCGGCCCAGCCACCGAGCTCGAAGTGGTGGTGGATCGGAGCCATGCGGAGGATGCGCCGGCCGCGCGTCTTGTACGAAGCGACCTGGAGCATCACCGAGACCGCCTCGATCACGAAGACGCCACCGACCAGGAACAGGAGCAGCTCGCGCTTGATGAGCACGGCGACGATTGCCAGGCAACCGCCGAGGCTCAGCGAACCGGTGTCACCCATGAAGACCGCGGCCGGCGAGCAGTTCCACCACAGGAATCCGACCGCCGCACCGACCAGCGTCGCGCAGAAGACGGTGAGCTCGCCGACCCCCGCCAGGTGCGGGATGTTCAGGTAGCTGGCAAAGGCCGCATGGCCACTCAGGTAGGCCATGCCGCCGAACGCGGTGGCGGCGAAGGCCGCCAGGCCCGCCGCCAGCCCGTCGAGCCCGTCCGACAGGTTGACCGCGTTCGATGAGCCGGTGATCACGAGGATCACGAACGGGATGTAGAACGGACCGAGGTCGAGCATCAGGTCCTTGAAGAACGGTACGTTGGTCTGCGTGCGGATCTCCGGCTCGAGCGGCCAGAAGACCAGCGTGCCGGCCACCGCCACGCCGAGGGCGATCTGCGCCAGCAGCTTGTAGCGCCCGAGCAATCCCTGGCGCTGGCTGCGGAAGACCAGGAGCCAGTCGTCGAGGAAGCCGATCGCCCCCAGCCAGACCGCCGACAGGACCGCCAGCTGCACGTAGCGATTGTGCAGGTCCGCCCACAGCAGCGTCGGCACGACGATGGCGGTGACGATCAGGATGCCGCCCATGGTCGGCGTGCCGGCCTTCTGCTGGTGCGAGGCGGGGCCATCCTCGCGGATCCGTTGCAGCGCCTGCCGGCGGCGCAGCCAGCGAATCACCACCGGCCCCAGGAGGAAACAGAGCACCAGCGACGTGACCGCGGCGTAGGCGGCACGGAACGTGATGTAGCGAAAGACATTGAAGAACGACAGCGCCTCGATGTCGCTGAGCGGGACGAGGAGCTCGTAGAGCATGGTCAGTCCTCCTCCCCTGCCAGATCGAGCAGCGCGCCGACGACCGATTCGAGCGCCAGGCCGCGTGACGCCTTGACGAGCACCGCGTCCCCGGGCGCCACTGCGGCCCGGAGGCGGTCGGCGAGTCGGTCCCGATCGGGTTCGATGGTGATCGCGACCGGGGGCAGTCCGGCCGCCGCCGCCGCCGCCGCGACCGTCGCCGCGCGGGCGCCGGTCACGACGAGGCGATCGACCACCGCGGCGGCTCGCGCCCCGAGCTCGCGATGGGCGGCGACGCTCTCGGTGCCGAGCTCTAGCATGTCCCCGAGCACCGCCAGGCGGCGGCGCGCCGGGCGGGCCGCCAGCGCCTCGAGCGCCGCGGCCATCGACTCGGGATTGGCGTTGTAGCAGTCGTCGAGCACCTCGAGGGTGGTGCCGCGCGGACGGCGGAGCGCCACCTGGCGGAGCACCATCCGGTGAGGCAGCGGACGCACGCCGGCGAGGGCGCGCCGCGCCGCCCCGGGCGCGACTCCGAGCAGGTGACCGACGGCGAGGGCGAGGAGGGCGTTCGTGAGGAGCGCCGGAGCGGCCAGCGGCAGCTCGAGCTCCTCTCCGTCGTGGCCGAGACCGGCGAGGCACGCGCGCCAGCCGTCGCGGGCCGGGCGACGGTCGACGAGGCGCAGGTCGCACGCCGGCGATGCACCGACCGTCAGCAGCCGCGCGCCACGCCGCCGGGCCGCGGCGAGCAGCGTCGGTTCGTCGCCGGGTAGCACCAGGACGCCGCCCGGTGGCAGGGCATCGGCCAGCTCGAGCTTGGCGTCGATGATCGCCTCGCGGCTGCCGAGCCCCTCGAGATGCGCACGGCCGACGCCGGTCAGGACGCCATGGTCGGGCGCGCAGAGGGCGGCGAGGGCAGCGATCTCCCCCGGGGCATTCATGCCGAGCTCGACCACGGCGGCGCCATGGGCGGCCTCGAGTCCAAGCAGCGTCAGCGGCACGCCGAGCTGGTTGTTGTAGTTGCCGGGCGTGCGGTGCACCAGGCAGGCGGTGGCGAGGACCGCCGCGATCATCTCCTTGGTCGTCGACTTGCCCGACGAGCCGGTGACGCCGATCACCGCCGGGTCCTGTCGACGGCGGTGGGCCGCCGCCAGGCGCCCCAGCGCCCGGACGGCGTCATCGACCAAAATGATCCTGCCGCGATCGACGCCGGGCGGCAGCGCATCGAGCTGCTCGGCGGCGTCGCGCGCGACCAGCACCGCGCCGGCCCCGGCGGCGAGCGCCTCCGCCGTGAAGCGGGCGCCGTGCACGCGGCTGCCGGGCAGCGCCACGAACAGCTGGCCGGGAACGATCCGTCGGCTGTCGATCGTTGCACCGTGCAGTCTCGTCGCGGCGGCCGCCCGGCCAGCAGCCGGGGGGGCGGCCAGCGCCGCGTGCTCCGGCTCGAGCAGCATGAGCACGCGGGCCAGGTCGAGCGCCGCGGCCGGCGGTCCGGCGCCGGGCTCCGACGCCGCCGGGGCCGCCGACGCCGCCGGGGCCGCCGACGCCGCCGGCGGTGGCGGCGCCTCCGGGGCCGTGGATGCCGCGGGCGCCGGCGGTCTGGCGATGGCGGGCACCTCCGGGCGCGCGGCCAGCGCCGCCCGGGCTTCCTCGCGATCGTCGAATGGGAGCTGACGCTGGCCGACGATCTGCACGCTCTCGTGTCCCTTGCCGGCGATCACCACGGTGTCGTGCGGTCGTGCCTCCGCGATGGCGTGCCGGATCGCCTCGCGCCGGTCGACGATGGCAACGCACGCCGCGCCCGCGCGCACGCCCGGCTCCATGTCGGCCAGGATGGCACGTGGCTCCTCGCCGCGCGGGTTGTCCGAGGTGAGGATCGTCAGGTCGGCCAGCGTGGTGGCCGCCGCGGCCATCAACGGTCGCTTGCCGCGATCGCGATCGCCACCACAGCCGATGACGACGATGAGCCGTCCCGGCGTCAGCGGCCGCACGGTGGCGAGCACCGTCTCGAGCGCGTCCGGCGTGTGCGCGTAGTCGACGAAGACCCGCACCGGACCGCCGTCGTCGACCCGCTCGAGCCGACCCGGCACCCGTTCGAGGCGCCCCAGCCCGTTGGCGACGGTGGCTGCGTCGATGCCGGTCGCCCGGCCCAGGGCGAAGGCGACGAGGGCGTTGGACAGGTTGTAGGCCCCCGCCAGACGCAGCTCGAGTGGCGTGCGACCATCCTGATGCACGACCGTGCAGCGGGTCCCGTCACCACCCAGCGTCACCGCCTCGGCGGTGACATCGGCCGGCGAGTGCAGGCTGACGGTGACCACCGGGTCGCCGGACGCACGGGCGCGCGCCACGAAGTGCGGGGCGGCCGGGTCGTCGCGATGGACGACGGCGGTCGCCGGCGCCGCGTCGCCGCGCGCCGCGCGGTCGAAGAGGCCGAGCTTGGCCTCCAGATAGGCCGTCTCGCTGCCGTGGAAGTCGAGATGATCGCGGGTCAGGTTGGTGAAGCCGACGGCGGCGAAGCGGGTCGCGTGGACGCGCTGCGTGGCGAGTGCGTGCGACGAGACCTCGACCGCCACCGCCCCGGCTCCCGCGTCGACCAGCCGGCGCAGGAGCGCCTGGAAGCGGTCGGCGGTCGGCGTCGTGTAGCCAGTCGACTCGAGCGCCCCACGGAAGCCGACCCCGAGCGTGCCGAGCACCGCGGTCGGGCGCCCGGCCGCCTCGCCGATCGCCGCCACCAGATGCGTGATCGTGGTCTTGCCGTTCGTCCCCGTGACGCCGATCACCGGCACCGCGTGCGACGGATGGCCATGGAAGCGCGCGGCGATCCTGGCCAGCGCCCGATCGCTCGCCTCGACCCGAAGCTCCGGGACCGGACAGGCGTCGACGGGCTCCTCGACGACCACCGCCGCCGCGCCGCCGTGCACGGCGTCGTCGACGAAGGCATGGCCGTCGACGTGAAGGCCACGCAGCGCCACGAACAGCGAGCCGTCACGGACCGCACGGGAGTCGATGGTGATGTGCGTGATGGGCGTGGCGGGATCTCCGCGGAGGCGACCGATCCCGTCGGCCAGCTCGCCGAGCGGCACCGCGCGGCCGCACGCCGCCCCATCCGGGTCAGCCACGGCACCCGCCGTGCTGGCGACCGCCGCGCTGGCGACCGCCGTCCCGGCGACCGTCCGCGTGACGACCGGCGGCCCGGGGGTCGCCGGCCCGCTGCCCGGAGTGCCGGTG
>JASFRE010000255.1:0-6778 GCA_050115055.1 Candidatus Eiseniibacteriota bacterium
TGCGTTGCCTCGAGACCGACCCCGGCCAGCGTCCGCCGTCGGTCTACGCCGTGCTCGCCGCCCTTCCCGGCGGCGATCCGCTGGCGGCGGCGCTGGCCGCGGGAGAGACGCCGTCGCCCGAGCTGGTGGCGAACGCTCGCGACGCCGGCGGCCTGAAGCCGGCGATCGCCCTGGGACTGTCGGCGGTCGTCGTCGCGGCGCTGGCGATCGTCTACCTCGTCCACTCCGGCACGATGGTGATGCCCGGGCGGTCGCCCACGGTGCTGTCGGTGATCGCAGGCCAGACGATGGAGGAGCTCGGCTACGACGAGCTGCCGGGCAATACCAACGCGGGCTACTTCCTCAACGCCCGGGCGCTGGACGAGGGCGGGCCGCCGTTCCGTTACTGGCGACGCTGGAGCTCGGGCGTCTTCGAGCCCGTCCACCTCCACGCACCCGAGGTGTTCGCGCTCGACGGCCGCACGTTCGGCGAGGCGGAGGACGCGGGCGAGAGTGCGACCGTCGCGATCGACCCCGCCGGGCGGCTAATGAAGCTCCTCGTCACCCCCGGCCTCGCGCGTGAGCACGCGTCCTCCGGCTCCGCCGACTGGACGCCGCTGTTCCGGCGCGCCGGGCTGGATCCGGCGGGTGCGACCGAGATCCCTCCACCCGCGCTGCCTCCCGTCCACTGCGAAGAGCTCGTCGCCTGGCGGATCGAGGGCCGCGGCGAGAACGAGTATCCCGTGGTGTTGATGGGCGCCGTCGGCGGGCGGCCGAACTACTTCGACTACGTCGGTCTCGATCGCGCGTTCGTGCCCGTCGGCCAGCTCCAGCGGTTCGTCACCACGACCGCCGCCGGACCGCTACCGGCGGTGGCGAGGGCGGTCCTGCTCCTGATGCTGGTGCTGGCGATCCGCAACCTGCGCGCGGGTCGCGGCGACCGGCGCAACGCCGTGCGCTGCGGCCTGGTCGTCGGCGGACTCTACGCCCTGATGGAGGCGCTGGCGCTCACCATCGGGGGACTGACCGGCTTCAAGGCATTCGGGGAGTTCAGCGGCGTGCGCATGGGGCACGCGCTGATCCACGGGGCCGAGGCCTGGGTGATCTACATGGCGGTGGAGCCGTACGTGCGCCGGGTCTGGCCGCGGATGCTGATCGGGCTGGTGCGGCTGCTGGGTGGTCGGTGGCGCGATCCGAGCGTCGGGCGCGAGGTGCTGATCGGAACGGCGATCGGCTGCGCGCTGAGCGCGTTGCTCGCGCTCCTCGTGTGGATCCCGGCCGCAGGCAGCGGCTCCGGCAGCGACACGGCCGCACAGCTTCCGTTCGGCGCGGATCTGTGGTCGATGGTCTCCCCGCTGCACTTCGGTAGCTTGAAGGGGCACCGCATGGCGTGGACGGTCATCGATGCGCTCTTTCTCGCCGGTCTGCTCGTTGCCATCCGGCTCGTCGTGCGAAACGGCTGGGCCACGGCGATGCTGGGTGCGGCCGTCCTGATCGTCATGGTCTACCGCTGGGGCTTCCTCGACTACGGCGACTACCCGCTCTGGGCGAAGGCGATCTTCGCGCTCGTCTCCGGCACCACGGTGTTCCTGCTCTACACCCGTGTGGGAATCCTGGCGAGCATCGTCACCGTGTTCGTGACGCAGCCCTACACCGTGCTCGCCGCGGGATTCGGCGCCTGGTACTCGCCGTACGTGGTCGCCGAGCTCGCGATCCCGCTTGCGCTCGGGGCCTACGGCCTCTCGGCCTCCCTCGCCGGCCGGTCGATCCTCGCGAGCGTGCTCGCGGAGCCGTAGCCGGACGACCAAGCGGCACCCTATAATCGGACGCCGGCACATGGCCCGCCCGCAAGAGACGAACGTGCCCCTCGAACCCGGCAAGGACATCGCCCACTACCACGTCGTGGCCAAGCTCGGCGAGGGCGGGATGGGCGAGGTCTGGCGCGCCACCGACCGCAAGCTGGGGCGCGACGTGGCGCTCAAGCTGCTGCCGGCGACCTGCTCCGGCGACCCCGAGCGCATGGCGCGGTTCCAGCGCGAAGCGCAGGTACTGGCCTCGCTCAACCATCCCAACATCGCCGCGATCTACGGGATCGAGCAGGTGGGCGGCGAGAGCTTCCTGGTGCTCGAGCTGGTCGAGGGGCCCGACCTCACCGAGCACCTCGCCCACGGCCCGCTGCCGCTCGAGCAGGCGCTCGACGTCGCGCGGCAGATGGCCGACGCGCTCGAGACGGCGCACGAGCGCGGCATCGTGCACCGCGACCTGAAGCCGGCCAACGTCAAGCGCACGCCCGACGGCCGGGTCAAGATCCTCGATTTCGGGCTCGCCAAGGCGCTGCAGCAGGGCGGCGGCGGCGAGCCGGACTCGAGCCTCTCGCCGACGATCACGTCGCTCTCGACACGGGCGGGGGTGATCCTGGGCACCGCGGCCTACATGGCGCCCGAGCAGGCGCGGGGCGGCGAGGTCGACCGGCGCGCGGACGTGTGGGCCTTCGGCTGCGTGCTCCTCGAGATGCTGACCGCCAGGAACCCGTTCCGCGAGCCGACGGTCTCCGACACGCTGGCCTCGATCCTGCGGTCGGAGCCGGACCTCGACGCGCTGCCCGAAGACACGCCCGCACCGGTGCGACGCCTGTTGCGGCGCTGTCTCGACAAGGACCCGCGCCGCAGGCTGCGCGACATCGGCGAGGCGCGGGTCGCGATCGAGGACGTGCTGGCGGGCGACGCGGAGGAGCCGGGCGAGTCCTCGACCGTGACGGCTTCCCCCCCGGCGAGGCGACAAGGGATCGGCTGGGCGGGCATGCTGCTCGCCATGGCGCTCACCGCGGTGGTGACCGCGGCGCTGTTCAGCGTGTTCCGCGAGCCGACGCCGCGGCAACACCCGCGCCGGTTCGAGGCGGTCACCGGCGCCTTCGTTCCCTCGTCCGTGGCGCTCTCGCCGGACGCTCGCAAGATCGTGTTCATCCGCGACGACCACCTGTGGCTGCGCTTCCTCGACCGGCTCGAGCCGGTGCGCCTCGAGCAGACCCAGGGCGCGACGAAGGTCGCCTGGTCGCCCGACTCCGAGTCGATCCTGTTCGTAGCGCACGGCGACCTGCTGTCGATCCCCATCGCGGGCGGAGCGCCGCGCACCGTCGCGCTCGGCATCGGCGAGGTGGGTGCCGTCGGGGGGGTGGCCGTCTTCGGCGACCGCGTCATCTTCGCCTCGGGCGACGCGGGCATCCGCGAGCTCTCGACCCGCGGGGGCGAGCCTCGCGACGTCGTCGTTCCCGACGGCAAGACCGAATCCGACTTCCACCAGCCCTCGTTCCTGCCCGGAGGCGAGATCCTGTACGTCGTTCACGACGTGAGCGACGGTCCCGACGCGATCGCCGTCTATCGCGAAGGCAGTGCCGAGATCGTGCTGGAGACGCCGGAGCAGGGGATCCGCAGTCCGGTGTACTCGCCGACCGGCCATCTCGTCTACCGCCGTCACGGGGCGAAGGCCGGACTGTGGGCGGCGCCGTTCTCGCCCGAGAGGCTGCAGGTCGTGGGCGAGCCGTTCCTGATCACGACCAACGGAGTCTTCCCTTCGGTGGCCGACGACGGCACGCTGCTGTTCGTGAGCAACACCGGGGAAGGTGGCGTGAGGACGCAGCTCGTGTGGGTCCGCCGCGACGGTGCGGTGGGCGAACCGGTAGGTCCCGAGATGGAGGGAATCGGCGCGCCCGCGATCTCGCCCGACGGCAAGCGCATCGCGATCATGAAGCCCGACACCGAGTCGGGAAACATCTGGCTCTTCGACGCCGAGGGGGGAGGGCGCACCCGGTTGACGTTCGGCAGCCGTCCGGACTGGGACCCGGTCTGGAGCGCGGACGGCGAGTCGGTCGTCTTCTGGGAAGGAACCTCGCGGGTGCTGACTCGCATCTTCGCCGACGGGTCGGGTCGCGCCGAACGGCTCGTGAAGCCCGACATGCTGGATTCGGGCAACCCCTCGATGTCGCCCGACGGCAAGTGGATGGTGTTCTGGGCGCGCACGGGGCCGCTCGAGCAGGACCTGCTGGTGGTCGACCTGGAGGGCGACGGCACGCCGGTACCGATCGTCGACTCTCCCGCCATCGAGAACTACCCGGCCATCTCTCCGGACGGAAACTACCTGGCTTACACCTCCAACGAGTCCGGCCGCTTCGAGGTCTACCTCACGCGGTTTCCCGGCGGCGAGGGCAAATGGCAGGTCTCGATCCAGGGAGGATCGCTTCCGGAGTGGTCGCCCGCCGGCGACGAGCTGTTCTACGTCGCCGGCACCGTGCTCCTCGCGGTCCCCGTGACCCTCGGCAGTGTGCCGCGCTACGGCGAGCCCGTTCCGCTGTTCGACGCCGTGGACTCGCACGTCAACATCGGCTGGAACCAGCGCTACGCGGTCTCCCGCGACGGCAAGCGCTTCCTGATGGTCAAGGACCGACAGAGCGAGGACGCCCAGCCCGGCATGGTGATCAACTACGACTGGCCGGCGGCGGCGGAGGCGCGCTGAGGCCTCGCTCGCGGACTCCCGCCAAGCCAAGCGCCTACGGGAGTGACGATGTCCAGAGCGAACCCGGACCATCGCCCCGGTCGTGAGGTCTGCGTCCAAGACGAGTCCATCGGTGCACCGCTGCCCTTGACAGTCACCCGGGCGGGGAGTTTGGTGGAGGTGGGGATGTCGAAAGGAGGTGATCTCGATGTTCAGGGTCCTGCTGATAGGGCTCGCAGCGGCGTCGTTGCTCACCTGTGCGACGGGTCCCGGTCGCGAGACCTACGAGGTGGCAACCGTGACCTGGCCCCACGGCGATCCCGTCGCCGGACGCGAGGCGTTCGTCGAGCTGGGTTGCACGTCGTGCCACGCGGTGTCGTGGGAGTCCGAGCTTCCCGCGCCGGTGGCCGCGGTGGACGCGCCGGCACTCGGCCGGGCGCTCGCGACGCAACCGATGGGAAGCGTCGCGACGTCGATCGTGCTGCCCTCGCACTGGGTCACGCCCCAGGTGCGCCACACCGACGAGGACGGGTTGTCGCCGATGGGCGACTTCACCCGGGCCATGACGGTACGCCAGCTGATCGACGTGGTGGCCTACGTCCGCAGCGGTGGAGGCGACGCGGTCGCCGACGCCGCGCCGCCGGAGTCGTCGCGGATACCGCCGATGTAGCGTCGGCGGATCGCGCCCGCTTCGAACGGCCGCCTCTCCCGGCGGCGGGGGCGCTCTGCGATCAGAAGATCCAGCTCTGGCCGAGCACCAGGTCGTGGCGCCAGTCGTCGCCGACGCGTAGCGAGAACACCATCGCGTAGAGGTCCACCCGCACCCGCCGCCCCACCGGGAGGCTCGCCCCGATGAGATGGACCCGGTGCTGGAACAGCCGCTCGAGAGACTCGCTGTAGAGCGCCTCGCCACCGAACCAGAGCTTGCGGCGGCCGTCGTCGTCGAGGTTCAGCACGAAGTGCGGCCGCAGCCGCAGCACCGTCTCCTCGTCGGCGTTGCCCTCGCGCCACCAGAGGTCGACCCGGTTGCGCAGCTCGAAGGTCGAGCGCTCGCCGGTCTTCCAGCGCGGCGTCGCCGTCAGCTCCAGGCGCAAGGTGTCGATGCGGCTCACGTCCTCGACGCGCAGCAGGATGTAGCTCAGGTTTCCGTCGAACGTCCAGCGCTCGCCGGGGCGCCAGCGCGCCAGGTGGCTCACGCGGGTGAACACCGGAAAGGTCGAGTCGTCGTTCAGCCGCAGCTCGGCGCCCACACCGAGGGAGAGCCGGTCGCGCTTCAGGTAGCGGAACGAGGCCTCGCTCCAGGTCTGGAAGTCGTCGAAGGCGAGCGCCGGCGCGGCGATGCCGCCGGCCGCGAGCGCCAGCAGCAGCGCGCGACACAATTTCATTCCGTCTGGACTCCTCGGGTCAGAAGCGCGACGTGGTCAGCTCCGTGTCCGCGCGCTCCCAGGCCGTCGCGAACCGCTCGTGGATCGCGTCGGCTTCCTCGGTCTTCTCCTGGGCCCGCAGGCTCTGCTCGAGCCCGAACAGCGCGAACCCGTTCTCGCGGTTCTTCGCCAGATCGTCCCAGTAGATCACCTCGGCCTCCGCGGGGCGACCGGCCTCGATCAGCACGGCGCCCAGCACGTGGCGCACGGGAAAGTACCAGGCCGGCGGCTCGGCGTAGCCCAGCGTGCCCTCGAGCCGCACCGCCTCTTCGAGCTTGGCGATGGCCGGGTCGTACTTGCCGCGGGCGGCGTCGAGCTCGGCCTCGACGATGCGCGTCGCGATGGTGAGCATGGTGGCGTAGCCCGAGCGGCGGCCGCCCTCGTCCGCCATCGAGTCGCGCATGTCGCGCACCTGCTTCAGCTCGCGCTTGGCCTTCCCCGTGCGGTCGGTGTGCAGGTAGGCGAGCGCCCGGGCGTAGTGCCAGATGCCGGTCATGTAGCGGGCGCGCTCGATGGGCTGCGGCTCGGCGAGGATCTCGTCCCACATGCCGAAGCGCACCATGGCGTAGAGGGGCTGGCTGCGGAACAGCTCGTAGGCGTCCCAGTTCTCCTCGTCGAGGTGGTCGGGGATCTTGCTCGCCACCTTGCGCGCCATCTCGAGCGTCTCGGCGCTACGTCCCTCGAACATCGCCGACCAGACCATGAAGTGGATGTTGTGCGGGTAGTAGCCGAGGGGGTAGATGCCCTGGGCCGAGCAGGTGGTGAGGTAGCCCTCGTCGGCCGCCACCGCCTTGACGTTCTGGTCGTACGAGTCGCTGTAACGTCCGAGGCGCATGAAGATGTGCGCCGGCATGTGCACGAGGTGGCCGGCGTTCGGGGCCAGCGTC
>JASFRE010000256.1:0-6763 GCA_050115055.1 Candidatus Eiseniibacteriota bacterium
GGCTCCACCCGGAATCGCTTGCCTCGGCCCCGCCGGGCGACATAAGCTCACCCGGCCCTCGTGACCAGCTCGGCCCTCCGGCGGAGGGGCGATCGGTCGAGCCCCCGGTCGCGCGGCACCGACACGACGGTGCCGGGCGACCGGAGTCAGCAGCCAAGGAGTGCGTTCGTGCCTCGCGCAGCCAAGGAACAGTTCGAAGACTCGCGCTTCACGCTCGACGAGCAACTCACCGCGGAGTTCATGCGGCACCGCAAGGTGTTCCTCTGGGGACCGATCGATGACGAGATGTCGGAGACGGTCGTCAAGCGACTGCTCTACCTGGATACGATCGATCCGGGCAAGGACATCACGCTCTACCTGAACAGCCCGGGTGGTGTGATCTCGAGCGGCTTCGCCATCTACGACACGATGCAGGGGCTCAAGTCCGAGGTCGGCACCATCTGCCTGGGCATGGCTGCCAGCTTCGGCGCGGTCCTCCTCGCGGCCGGGAGCAAGGGCAAGCGCCAAGCCCTCTCGCACTCGCGGATCATGATTCACCAGCCGCTCACGACCGGCCGCTACATCGGTCCGGCCACCGACGTCAAGATCCACGCCGACGAGATGCTGCGCATGCGTACGTGGCTCAACCGCCTGCTGTCCCGGCACACCGGGCAGGAGGTCGACCGCCTGATCACCGATACCGATCGCGATTACTACATGAGCGCCAAGGACGCGGTCGCGTACGGCCTGATCGACTCGGTGATCGGCGAGAATCCCGACGAGTAGACGGCGGCGCGCCGCCGATCGGCGCGCCGCCAGCTCGGCCCGGTCCGGCGGACTTGCGCCGCACCGCCGCGACCGGCATGCTTCCCGCCATGCAATCGCCCTTTCGCCACGCCGTCCCCATCCAGGTCCGCTTCCGCGATACCGACGCGATGGGCCACGTGAACAACGCGGTCTTCGCCAGCTACCTGGAGGTCGCGCGCACCGACTACTGGTGCGAGCTGTTCGGCGTTGCCTCGTACAACGACGTCGATTTCATCCTCGCCCGCCTGGAGATCGATTTCCTGGCGCCGATCCGGATCGAGGACCGGCTGGAGGTGCGGATCCGCGTCGACGTCATCGGCCGGCGGAGCTTCGGCATGGCCTACGAGATCGCGCGTCTGGCCGGGGAGGGTCCGGGCGAGGTCGTCGGTCGCGCGCGCTCGATCCAGGTCATGTACGACTACGCACGGGGCACGTCGAAGCCGCTGACCGACCACCAGCGCCAGCGTCTCATCGCGAACGAGGAGCCGGGCTCGATCACGATCCGGGACTGAGATCGCCTCCGGCATCGGGGCCGCCAGCCTGCAGCCTGGCCGGGTCCCCTCCCGTCCCGCAGAGCGCACAACCGTCTCGCGGTGCCGGCTGCTCGCTCAGGTAGCCACACGCGGCGCAGCACTGGCAGCCACCGTTGCCGCCCGGCGTCGCCTCGAGGGCACCGGCGACCGGTTCGAGATCCGCGAGCACCGCCTCGAAGTCCGCATACCGGGTCACCGGCAGCTTCTCCAGACAGGTGCCGAGCACCCGCTCGAGCTCGACCGGCACCGTCGACGGCAGCGCCTCGATGACCGGCAAGCGGTGTCCGAGGATGCGGCGCCGGAAGCCGTCGAGCGACTCGCCGGGCTGCATCCGGAAGGGGACGTGACCGGTGATCAGCTCCCAGAGGGTCACACCGAACGAGTAGAGATCGCTGGCCACGGTGCCGCGGTGGTGCCCATCGAACAGCTCCGGCGCGGCGTAGTTGGGCCGGCCGGTGAATCCCCGCCGCCGGCGTGGCTCCTGGGTCCCTCGCAGCAGCCGCCGGGCAAGACCGAAGTCGCTGATCTTCAGGGTGTTGGTGCCCTGGCCGTGACGCATCTGCCAGTCGATCATGATGTTCTCGGGGCAGATGTCGCGGTGCGCGAAGCCGTGCGCGCGGCGCGTTCCGTGCACGGTGCGCGCATGCGCAGCGACCATTCCGCGGCAGAACTGCACGCCGTAGGAGACTGCCTGCTGCAGTACCAGCCGGTGCGCCGGATCCCGGTCCAGGAGCGTGCGGAGGTTGGGACCGTTCACGTACTCGAGCACCGCGAAGGGCCGCTGCTCGAGTCGCACGTGGGCCACGCAGCGCACGAGGTGACGCGCCTGCTCGGGATCGACACACAGACTGCGCCACCAGCGGACGTCCCTGCGGAAGACGTCGTAGTCGCGCGGGTCGACCGGTGTCTTGAGCACGGCCCGTTGGCCGTCCGGATCGAGGCAGATCAGCACGTGCGAGAAGTTCGACGTGTGGGTCTCCAGGACGCGATAGCCGTAGAGACCGTCACCCGGCTTGTAGGGACAGGGAACACGTGTCGCTCGTGTCGGCATGCCAGTGGCGGCTCCGCTGGTGGACCGTGACGAGGATACCGTCGACAGGAACGATGCTGCGATGGCGCGCCAGCCGCCGGTGCTCGCGACCGCTCGGCGACCGGATCCGCGCCCGCGCAGTCACTCGCAGCTCCGCCCAGTCTACCACAGTCCCGGTGGCGGCGGACACGCGCGGCGGCGCATCGCGGCGTGCCGGACCCGCGGCGTGCCGCCCGTCATCGCGAGGTGCCGCCGGCCGGCCCCTGCTCCGCCAGGCCGCCGATCCGATCGATGACCGCGGCTCCCACTGCGTCGCCCCAGACGTTGACGGTCGTCCGGCAGCGATCGAGGAACCAGTCGATGGCGAGGATCAGCCCGATGCCCTCCAGCGGCAGGCCCACCGCCTTCAACACGATCACCATCGTCACCAGCCCGGCCTCGGGGATCCCGGCGGCACCGATCGAGGCCAGGGTCGCGGTGATGAAGATGAGGACCTGCTGCATGATTGACAGGTCGTAGCCCATCGCCTGGGCGATGAAGATCGCGGCCACCGACTCGTACAGCGCCGTGCCGTCCATGTTGATGGTGGCGCCGATCGGCAGCACGAAGTTCGACGTCCGTCGTGAGACCCGGTTGTTCTCCTCGACACACTCCATGGTCACCGGCAACGTCGCCGAGCTCGAGGCGGTCGAGAAGGCCGTGGTCAGGGCCGGCGCCATCCCTGCTGCATAGCGTGCCGGACCGCGCTGGGCGAAGACGCGGAGCAGGATCGGCAACACCACGAGCCCGTGGATCAAAAGCCCGACGATCACCGTGAGCGCGTACTTGCCGATCTTCAGGAGCTCGCCCCAGAAGGCCTCGCCGCCGCCCGCCTGACCCAGCCGGGTCGCGATGAGCGCGAAGACCCCGATCGGCGCCAGGAACATGACGAGGTGGATCATCTTCATGATCGCCTCGTTGACGCCGTCGAAGAAGTCGATGACGAGCTTGCCCTTGGCACCGAGCGTCGTCAGGATGGCGCCGAAGATCAGGCTGAAGGTGATGAGCGGCAGGATCTGTCCCAGCAGCGGGTCGGCGGCCGACGCCACCACGTTGTTCGAGATCAGGCTGAGGATGATGTCCGGGATGCCGATCGCCTGCTTCTCCATCACTCGCTCGGGTGCCGTCACCCCGATGATGCCGACGCCGACCCCGGGGCGGATCAGGTTGACGACCACGATGCCGAGCAGGACCGAGATCCCGGTCGTGGACATGTAGTAGAGGAGCGTCCGGCGCCCCACGGCGCCGACCCGCCGGATGTCCCCCAGCCCGGAAATGCCGACGATCATCGACGAGACGATCAGCGGCACGATCAGCATCTTGAGCGCGCCGAGGAAGAAGTCGCCGATCCACTTGATCTGCACCATGCGCTCGCCGACGGCCCAGCCGAGCAAGCCGCCGGCCAGGATGCCGATGACGATGCCGATCAGGATCAGTCGATTGGTCCGTGCATCCATGCGATCCACTCCTCGCGGCCACCGGCACGGGCGGCGCCGCGCGGCCCCACGCCCCCCGATCGCGCGGCACGGCCGCGCCGGCTGCCGTGCGTCTACTCGAGGGCCAGGCTGTCCTCGGCCGACGCCTCGACGTCCAGCACCGGTGCGAACTTCTCGAACAGCTCCTTCAGCTTCTGCTGGTAGTAGGCGACGTTCTCGTCCGGGGTCGCCGCGTCCCAGGCCGCCACCGGGCGCGCCGCATCGAACACCCGCACCCGCTTCTTGGTACCGGTGACGTAGTAGGAGAGCTGGTCACCGGGACGGTAGTCGCGATCCGCAGCCAGCGCCAGCTCGTAGACGGCGGCGCGATTGCGCTTCTTCTTCTCGATCTTGCGGCGGTACTCGGCGAGCGACTCGGCGAGAATCTCGGTCTTCATGAACGCGCGCACATCGAGCTCGTGGCGCTCCAGTCGACCCAGCACCTCCCGGTAGAGCGCCGTGATCTCGCCAGGGCGGCCCTCGAGGGCGAGCCGGATCGCGCGCTCGAGGAACTCGCGCTGGTAGCGCTCGATGCCGCGCGACCGCAGGCCCGAGCCGGCGATCTTGAGCCGGCCGTCGTAGTCGAGAAGGGCGTAGTTCTTGACCTTGTAGCTCAGCATCGAGCGGTAGCGACCGGCCAGCTCGACATCGATCCCGGATGGCAGCGTGCCGGCGAGTCGTTCGATCAGCCGCCTCTCGTCCGCCTCGCCATCGACCCCTTCCGGCGGCACGAAGTAGATGCCATCGGTGTCCACCTCGACCGGGCGCGCTGCATTCTCCTCGAGCCAGCGCACCATCGACTGGATCAGCTCGCGGCCAGTCGACGTGACCCGGTTGGCCGCCTCGCTGTCGCCCCAGTTGGCGAACGGGCTCCCGAGGTAACCGTAGAAGGAGTTGATCAGGATCTTGAACGTCGATTGCATGGCGTCGAGGTGATGGCGCTCGGTGCCCTCCTCGAGCTGTTGCATCGCCTTCTTGGCCTCGAGCCGCATCGAGCGCAGGTAGGCCAGGAAGGGCAAGAAGATCCCGAGCGCATCCTGGCGCGGCGCGATCTCGTAGGCCAGCATGATCGACGGGTACAGCGAGCTGACGTCACAGTGCACGATCGGTCCGACCACACCGGTCTCGTACATGGCGGTGAAGCCGCCCACGATGGCGCGCGTTGCGGCCGGCCGCGGTACGGCCTGGCGCCGCCTCAGGCACTCGCGGAGGAACAGGGCATTGATCTTCGTGGCCTGACCGCGAACGATCGTGTTGTGGTAGGAGTAGGGAAAGATCTTGGCCTGGATGAAGTAGCTCTCCTGCAGGAGCGCGGCGAGCCGCGCGGTCTCCCGGCAGTCATCCAGATTGTATCGACGCAGCCGCTCGGGATCCTCGTCGAAGACGCGCCCGATCTCCTGGCCGTCGACGAGCTCCCGTTCCGGCTCCGCGACACCGAGCTCCCGGGCGACGCTCTTCAGGCCATACGACTCGAGCATCCGTCCGGTACCGAGATCGTAGAATTGCACGAGCAGCCAGGTGTCGATCAGGTGGCGCCCGGCAACGCTGCACAGCGGGTAGTCGATCGCCCGCTCGGCGATCTGCACGCGGCTGCGCCGGAATCGGGCCACCGAGCCATCCCGTCCCCAGCGCAGGGCAACATCGTGACGGGCCGCGCGCACCCGCAGGTAATCGAGGTCGAACTTGTAGAGGTTGTGCCCCTCGATGACGTCGGGATCGCGTTCCCGGATGATCTCTCCGAGGCGCTCGATCATCGCCCCCTCGTCGAGATCACCGGCCCAGATCACCTCCTCGTAGCCATCCGGCTCCGTGACGGCGATCGAGAGGATGCGATCGTCATCACGCTCGGGGTTGGAGAACTCGAAACCGGGGGCGCAGGACGTCTCGATGTCGAGCTGCAGACGCCTGAGGTCGCCGAGCCGCAGCCCCTTGAACAGCGTCTGGCCGCTCTGGAGGAGGTGCAGGTGCACCGGGTCGCCGATGTAGAGGTAGGGTGCGACCGGGCTCGACGGGTTCTCGCCGCTCGTCTTGACCAGGTGCCGGCGGAGACGCTCGAGCACCCGTCCATCCGCAACCGTCACCAGCTCCCGGAACGAGGCCTCACCGGCCAGACGCTCGACGCTGGCCTCACCGCCGAAGCCGTCGAGCAGCGACCGGTCGGTCAGGAAGAGGCACGGCCGGCGCGGCTCCTCGAGGCGCTCGAGGTGCGCTCCCCCGTCAACGTGGCGCCGCCAGACGACCATTCTCGTGTCGTCGAGCGCCTCGATCGCGACCAGCCCCTCGCGCGCATCGGCGCCGAAGAGCATCTCCTGCTGGGATGGCGACTGGGACGGTCTCGCTCGCTCGCTCACGGGATCCTCGCGCGGCGCGATCGGGCATGCGGTGACGACGGGCGCGGCGGGGTGCCGGCCATCGTAGCACGCCATCGGCGAGGGGTGGGAGCAGGGGGCGCGGTCGGGTGGGCGACGGTCAGCGACCTAGGCGACGAGCTCCAGGTCGTTCAGCAGGAGAATGCGCAGGCAGTGCTCGCAGTAGGTCACCTGCCGCTCGTGCGCATGCAGGAAGGCGTGCCGGTGATCGTAGTGAGCGCCGCACCCCGTGCAGGCCCCCTGCCGGAGGCGGGCGACCGGGTAGCGCGTCCAGGTACGCAGCCACTCGTACTGCTGGCGCAGCGACGCCGGCAGGCGCGTGATCAGCCCCTCGAGCTCCTCGACCAGCTTGCTGGCCTCCGGCAGTGGTGCGCGGTGCAGCTCGGTCTCGAGCCTCTCGATCCGGTAGAGCGATCTGATCTGTGAGTCCATGCGGAGTCCGGGTCCTGGGGAGGGGGCCACCGGCAGACACCCTGGCCTGCCGGCCGGAGGATCACGGCCGTCAACACGATGAGGCGATAGCAGGGACCA
>JASFRE010000257.1:0-6754 GCA_050115055.1 Candidatus Eiseniibacteriota bacterium
AGCGGACTCAGGCGACAATCTTGAAGCTGTCGGCGATGCGGTTCATGTCGACCCACTGGCCGGCCAGGGTGCCGACACCGATCCGCCGGAGGTGCTCGTCGAGGAAGGCCGCGGCGTCGCTCCCGGCGGTGATCGCGTCCGCCGCGCCGGTCGCGTCCGCGGCGCCGGTCGCGCTCGCGGCGCCGGTCGCGCTCGCGGCGCCGGTCGCGCCCGCGGCGCCGGTCGCGAAGCCGGTGCAGCAGAGTCGCGCGCCGGTTGCCAGGGCCTCCAGGGTCTGCCGCGCGAAGACACGGCTCATGGCCGCGAACACCGGCGCATCGGCGTCGCCGGCCTCCACCTTGCGCGCCGCCTTTCTGACCAGCGCCGCCGCGACCTCGCCGCGCATCACCAGGTCGGCGATCTCGAACAGCACCATCTGGTGCTTCGTCAGTCGCGCCCGGTGGCAGTAGTCGATGACCGCCGCCGCCTCGCGGAGCGCCGTCGCCGCTCGATCGGCGCCGAGATCGCCCCGTGCCGCGTGCAGCGCTTCGAGCTCGGACGCGATGCCGTCGTACATGGCGCCCTTGGCGCGCACGTTCTCCTTCCAGCGATAGAGTCCGATGATGTTGCGCTGGATCTCGCTCGTCCCCTCGTAGATGCTGGTGATCCGCACGTCGCGCCGGTACTTCTCGACCATGTACTCTCGCGTGTACCCGTAGCCGCCGAGCGCCTGCAGCGCGTCGTCGGTGGCGCGCACGCCCGCCTCGGTGCACCAGAGCTTGGCGATCGAGCCCTCGACTTGCAGGTCCTTCTCCCCCTGGTCGATGCGGAGCGCGATCTCCTCGGTGTAGGCGCGCCCCGCCGCCAGCGCGATCCAGTTGGGGACCAGGAGCCGGAGTGCGTAGCCCTCCTTCTCGATGAGGGCCGCCCCGAACTGCTCGCGCACGCGCGCGTACTCGAGGGCACGGTCCAGCGCCGCCTGACCGGCGCCCAGCCCGAAGGCGCCAACCATGAGGCGCGTGTAGCCGAACACCGCATTGGCCTGCTTGAGGCCCTGCCCCTCCTCGCCGCCGATCAGCTGGGCGACCGGCACCTCGACGTCCTCCAGGAAGACGCCGGTCGTGTTGGAGGCGCGGATGCCGTGCTTCTCCTCGGTCTTGCCCGCGGTCAGGCCGGGAGTATCGCGCTCGACGATGAAGAAGCTCGGCCCTCCCGGCGCCTTCGCGAGGATCGTGTAGAGCTCGGCGACGCCGCCGTTGGTGATGAACTGCTTGGTGCCGTTCAGCCGGTAGGCGGTGACCTGACCCGATGCATCGGTGACCGGCGTCGCCGTCGTCCTGAGCGCTGCGACGTTGCTGCCGGCCTCGGGCTCGGTGACGCCGTAGGCGACGATCAGCCCCTCCTCCGCGATGCGTGCCAGCCAGTGTGCGCGCTGCGTCTCGGTGCCGCCGACGAGGATCGGATCGGTGCCGAGACAGATGGCGAGGAAGGCGGTCGCCACCCCGAGGTCGGCGCGCGCCATCTCCTCGGAGACGCGGCAGATGTCGCGTGCGCCGCCACCGAGGCCACCGACCTCCTCGGGCAGGAAGATGAGGTGCAACCCGACGTCGTCGGAGAGCAGGTGGCGGATCAGGTCGATCGGGAACTCGTCCTTCTCGTCGAGCTCCAGGATCCGCTCGTCCGGGAGCTCGCGCTCCACGACCTGGCGCAGGGTCTGGATGACCATCTCGGTCATGTCGGTCGACAGTCCGGCGAGCTCGCTCATGCCTTCCTCCCGCGGCCGGTGGCCGCCTGACCGGATCCGTGCGCGCGCGGATCCGCCGTCGCGACGTGCTGCGAGGCGCCGGCTATCCTGCCCTGCCGGCCCGGGGCAGATCAAGTCCGGCGTGGCGTCCCGACGATTGCCCGCGAGGGCCGCGCTGCGCTACGATCGCCCCCCCTCGGAAGCCACTCCCCCACATGGCGCGCCGCGACCGCCGGCCGGCCGGCCGGCGGCACGAGCGGCGATCGTGGACGATGTGCACCGTGAACCCGTGGCGGGGAGCCGCGATCGAGCGCCCCGGCAGAGCCTCTCACGCCGCCACCGGGGCGTCGACCCTGCCCGGCCCTGCCCTGGAGGATCCGATGAGCAAGCGATTCGAGACCCATGGCGACTTCAGCTGGACCGAGCTCCTGACCACCGACGTCGACGGCGCCCGCGCCTTCTACAGCGAGCTCCTGGGCTGGACGATGGAGGAGATGCCGATGGGGGCGAGCACCTATCACGTCCTCAAGGTCGGCGATGCCGCGGTCGGCGGCATCATGCAGATGCCCGCCAAGGTGCCCTCCGGTACGCCACCGCACTGGGGATCGTACGTGACGGTGACGGACGTTGACGCCGTGGCGGGCAAGGTCGGCGCGCTGGGCGGCAAGCTCATCGTGCCGCCGACCGACATCCCGAACGTCGGGCGCTTCTGCACGATTCAGGATCCGCAGGGTGCGGTCCTGTCGCTCATCGCCTACGCACCTCCCGCGAACTGCTGAGTGCGCGACACGGAGGCCGACACGGAAGCGACGATCCTCATGCAGGACGGCGGAGAAGGAGGCGGCTGGCTCCGCTTCCGCCGTCCGCGGCGGCTGCTCATCGCCACGCGTGCCGACGAGGTGTGGCCGCTCCTCGACGCCGTGGAGCGGGCGGTCGAGGGTGGCCTGGCGGCGGCCGGCTTCCTCACCTACGAGGCGGCCGCCGGGCTCGACCCGGCCTGTCGAACCCACTCGCCGGGACGGCTGCCACTCGCCTGGTTCGCCCTCTGCGAGGCGGTCGAGTCCGCGACCACCCTCGACGCCGTCGCGGCAGCGCGGGGATCCGCCCGGGCCGGTGGGTCGGGCGGTCCCGGTGCCCCGGAAGCACTGGTCGCGGCCGGGTCGTGGTCGCCCTCCATCGATCGCGCGCGACACGACGCCGCGCTCCATCGGATCCGGCGCCATCTCGCCGACGGCGACACCTACCAGGTCAACTTCACCCACCGGTTGCGGGCGCCGTTCGACGGCGACCCGCTCGACCTCTTCCTGCGGCTCGCGCGCGGGCAGCGCAGCCCGAGCGCAGTCCATGCCGCCTTCATCGAGACGCCATCCTTCGCGATCTGCTCGGCCTCGCCCGAGCTCTTCTTCGCGCTGGACGGCGAGCGGCTGGTGTCACGGCCGATGAAGGGGACGAGCCGGCGCGGGCTGACGTACGAGGAGGACGCGGCGCTCGCCCGCGCCCTCGTCGGCTCGCCGAAGGAACGCGCCGAGAACGTCATGATCACCGACATGGTGCGGAACGACCTCGGCCGCATCGCCCGTCACGGCAGCGTGCGCGTCGAGGGTCTGTTCGAGGTCGAGCGCTTCCCGACCGTCCTCCAGCTCACCTCCACCGTCAGCTGCCGCACGGCCGCGCCGCTGGCGGCGATCCTCGCCGCGCTCTTCCCGTGCGCCTCGATCACCGGTGCACCGAAGGTGCGCACCATGGAGATCATCCGCGACCTCGAGTGCTCGCCGCGCGGGATCTACACCGGATGCATCGGTTATCTGCGACCGGGACGCCGGGCGCACTTCAGCGTCGCCATCCGCACGGTGCACGTCGACCGCGCGACCGCCCGGGCCGAGTACGGCGTCGGCGGCGGCATCGTGTGGGACTCCCGTCCCACGCCCGAGTACCAGGAGTGCCGGGTCAAGGCCGCGGTGCTGCAGGCGCTGGCGACACCGCCACCGCCGCGCTTCCGGCTCCTCGAGACGCTGCGCTGGGAGTCGCGTGGCGGCTACTGGCTCCTCGACCAGCACCTCGAGCGGCTGCGACGCTCCGCCACCTACTTCGACTTCGCCCTCGACACGACCGGCGTGCGCGAGCGGCTGATTGCCGTCGCCGCGGAGCTCGCGGCGCACACCTGCGATGCCGCACGGGTTCGACTCCTGGTCTCCGAGCGTGGCCGGATCGACGTCACCTGGTCACCGCTCGCCGGGCCGCCGGGGCCGGCCGCGGCGGCGCCCGACCCACCCGGCCGCCGGCCGCAGGCGGCGCTCCGGGTGGCACTGGCTCCCGAGCCGGTGCGCGCCGACGACCGGTTCCTGTACCACAAGACCACCCACCGCGCGGTCTACGAGCGGGCACGCGCGGCCGTTCCCGGGGTCGACGACGTCCTGCTCTGGAACGAGCAGGGCGAGGTCACCGAGAGCACGATCGCCAACCTGATCGTCGAGCGGCACGGCCGGCGGCTGACGCCGCCCGTGCGTTGCGGTCTGCTGCCAGGGACGATGCGGGCCTGGCTCCTCGAGCGTGGCGCCATCGAGGAGGCGCCGGTCCGCCGCGAGGAGCTCGAACTCGCCGACCGCCTGTTCCTGGTGAACGCGGTGCGGGGCTGGATGCCGTGCCGGCTGGTCGGCCGCGCGGCGGCTCCCGGCCAGCCTCGCCCGGCAGACGCCACAGAGGTCACGGTCCCGGCACGCTCGATGCCGGGCGTGCGCGGCTAGCAGCCGCCAAAATCCCGACCACCACCGGGGCCGTCGAGCGGCGGCCGGTACCGGCCAGCCTCGCACCGGTCAGCCGCCGGGCGGCCCGGGAAGCGTCCCGCCGGCCGCCGACCACCCTGCGACTCGGTCGCATCAGCTGCCGCGCGCATCGCATCGGGCGAACACGGCCGGCCGCGAACTGGACCGACGCACGGTCGGCCGGCCGCCGCGTGCACGATGCGCGACGCGCCGTCCCGGTCGTGCAGGTCTCACCGCACCTCGCAGGTCGCACGCCTGGTGACACAGCCCCAGTGTGCGCAGCCTGGGACGGTCCCGGCGCCCCGACGCTACAGACTCCCGGCCGATGCGTCGTTAGGAGTCCTTGCAGGCCCGAGGACCGGCCGTCCTCCGCCGCACGCGTTCCACGTCCGAGCGAACCGTCTTCGCAGCCAGGAGCCGAGATGATGCTGACCGACACCCTGCCGAACGCGAGCACGATCTTCTCGACCTCGCCCATCGCTCCCAGCACCGTGCATCCGGAACACCTCTACGAGCAGGGCCGCCTCCTCGTCGAGCGCGGCTTCTTCGCGCGCGCCCTGCCGCTGTTCGAGGAGGCGCATCGCCGCTGGCCGCGGGATCGTCGCTTCCAGTCCTACCTCGGACTCTGCCTGGCGGAATCCGGCAAGAAGGTCGGAATCGCGATCGCCCTGTGTGAGCGTGCCGCGCGCGCCGACTTCCTGAGCCCGGAGCTGTTCTGCAACCTCGGCCGCGTGGCGGAGATCGCCGGCGACCGGCGCCGGGCACACGCGGCCTACTGTCACGGTCTGGCGCTCGACGCGGAGGATCCCGAGCTGCGTCGCAACATGGTCCAGCTCGGCGTTCGCAAGCCGCCCGTGGTGCCCTTCCTGCCCCGACAGCATGCCGTCAACCGGCTGAGCGGCCAGCTGCTCTGCAAGCTGGGACTGCGCTGACCGGTCACCGCGCTCACAGCGCATCCGTGTCGGCCAGGTCACCGATCCCCCACCCGCGGTCCCCGGCACGGCGACGAGGGTCCCGGCGCCGCGCGAGCGGCGCCGTCGACGCCCGCCGTCCACACCCCACCCGCCGCGCGCGTCGCCGTACCCGGGCGCCTGCCACCCCTCCCGACCCCGGACTGCCACGCTGGCGGCCCTCGCGCCCGCCGTGTATGATCAGGATCAGCATCGGCATCCGTCTTGTGCGTGCATGCGGCCGCACCTGCGCGTGACATCCTGGTTCGACACGCCTGCATTCGCAACGGTGAGACATCATGCTCCGCATCCTCGGTCCCCTGCTCCTGCTGGCCGCCGCGCTGCTCTGCCCACCCACCGCCGCCCACGGCAGCAGCCCGACCACCCGCGTGATCGATCTCGACCCAGATCGCGTGACGCTCGAGGAGCGTGACGGCACCACGCTCGTGCGCTATCCGGGGGCACGCCGGGTGGCGGCCGGGGCCGATCTCGAGCTGCCCGCCGTCGTGCGCTGGATCGAGCTGCCGCCCGGCGTGCGCGCCGGCGCCGTCGAGGCCGAGGCGCGCGGCACGGTCGATCTCGGCCCGCATCGTCCGCCCGTCGCGAGGCCCGGCCGCACCGGCCCGGCCGGCGGCGAGGGTCTGGCGGAGGACCGCGTCGAGCCGCCGCCCGGCCTGTCGGGGACCGGCGACCCGGCGCGACCGGCCGCGGACCCCTGGGTGACGCTCGGCCACCAGGGCGCCTGGCGCGGCCGCCGCGTCGCCGCCCTCCTCGTGCGACCGGTGCGCTGGGACGCGACCACCGGCCGGCTCGTCGCCGCACGCCACCTGGACGTCCGCGTCGAGCTCGAGCCGGACGCGGCCGGTACGCCCCTTCCCCGCCACCGCATCGTGCCCGCCATCGAGCGTCGCTTCGAGCGCGCCCGCGCGCACGCCGGGGCCCTGCACGACGGCGCCAACGACGGCGCTACCGACGGCGGCATCGACGGCGGCTTCCACCCCACCTTCCGGCCGTCACTCGACGGCAGCCCGGTCGAGCACGTCATCATCACCACCGAGGCGCTGGCCGACGCGTTCGAACGCCTCGCGGCCTGGAAGACCGCGAAGGGCGTCCTGAGCGTCGTCCGCACCGTCGAGTGGATCGAGTCGACCTATCCGGACGGCATCGATCGTGCCGAGCGCATCCGCTTCTTTATCCGCGACGCCTACCAGAACTGGGGCACGCTCTTCGTCGTGCTCGGCGGCGATACCGACCAGATCCCGACACGGATGATCCAGTCGACGCTGCCGGTGCTCGAGCAGATCCCGAGCGACATGTAC
>JASFRE010000258.1:0-6740 GCA_050115055.1 Candidatus Eiseniibacteriota bacterium
CAGCGGGCGCTCGACCACCGCCACCTCCTGACCGACCGCACCGTGGACACCGGGCCACTCGAGCCAGCCGCCGGCCAGGACGGCGCGTCCAACGACCCCGTTCGCCCGGCTCTCCCGGATCTCCCGGCTCTCCCGGATCTCTCCGTCCTCGCCCCGGCCAGCCTGCCGGACGACCCCTTCGTCCTGGATGGAGCGCGTCCCGAGGCCTGCCTCCTGGTCCACGGCTCGACCGGCACGCCCGGTGACCTGCGCGGTCTCGGCGAGCACCTGCACGGGCGCGGCTTCACGGTGCACGGCATCGCGCTGCCGGGACACCGCCGGCGCCCGGCGCGGCTCGACGGGATCGGCTGGCGCGACTGCGCGCGCAGCGTGCACGAGGCCTGGGCGGCACTCCGCCCGGGGCATGACCGCGTGCACGTGATCGGCTTCTCCTTCGGCGCCTCGCTGACGCTCGACCTCGCGGCGCGCGAGCCCGTCGATACGCTCACCGTCCTGGCACCGGGCCTGTTCGTACAGCTGTCGGCCCGCGAGCTGCTCGGCGCCACCCTCGGTCTCCTGCCGGGCACCTGGATGCACGCCCGCCTGCGCTGGAACCTGGGACTGCTGAGCTTCTTCCGGGCGCTGCGTGGCGAGCTGCCGCGCGTCACCTGTCCGCTGCTCGTGGTGCACGCGCTGGACGACCCGCTGGTCAGGCCGGAGAGCTCGCGGGTCGTCCACGAGTCGGTCTCGAGCCGCGAGCGACGCCTGTTGCTCCTCGAGGAGGGCGGCCACATCCTGCCGTGGGGACCGGCCCACGCGCGGGTCTGGGAGGCGGTGGCGCGGCACGTGGAGCGCCGTCCAGACGCCTGACGGTGGGCTGGCGACGGTGGCGGCGATGGCTGGGTCAGTGGACCCGGCGGGGCCCGCTGCGATCACGCTGTATCGAGGCGGGGCAGGTCGAACGGTCCGTTGCCGCCCGGGTCGGGATCGTGAGGCCCGTCCGCGTCGACCCGTGCCGCATCGAGATCGACCGCCCCGGTCTCGGCCTCGACCAGCGCCTCGTCGAGCTTGCCGAGGTCGTAGACGAAGCCGGGCTTGAGCTGCTCGAGCCGCTGCACCACCTCGGCGACGCGGCAGCGCGAGGTTGCCGAGCGCGTGCGCTGGTAGTCGGAGATCGCCTCGAGGAGCTGGTCCTGTGTCTCGAGGATGAGCTCTTCCTGGCGTTCCTCGCTCACCATCCGCTCGAGGATCATGCGCTCGCCGTGCATCAGCTCGGCGAGGATGTCGGTCTCCTCGTGTCGCATCTGCCCCAGAATACGAGAGTAACGCTCGAAGCCGAGCACCAGCTTCTCGAGCACCTCGGCCATGGCGGTGTTCTCGACGTGCAGCCGCTGGCTGTAGGAGAAGGCGAAGTGGTAGTAGGTCTTGCCGCGCCCGACGTAACCCTCCTCGATCGGCTCCTGGCGGCCGCGCCCGCGGCGCAGCGGGCCGGTGGCGAAGGTCCCGGCCGACAGCAGGAGGAAGTCGGAGCTGGTCCGGTAGATCGTGTACCGCAGCCGCCCCTCGCGTGACTTGCCCAGCTGCTTGAGGACCTCGGCGTCGTACTTCGAGAGGTACTTGCGCGAGCGGCCGAGCGCCGACGGATCTTCGAGCGAGGCGAGCAGGTGCTCGAGGTAGGCGTCGACGTCCTCCTCGTAGTGGTCGCGCTCGGTGAGCAGCCCGACCTCGACCCGCGAGCAGAGCAGGCAGTTCATCGTGAAGAAGTACGCCGGCTGGCGAATCCTGCTCTTGGATTGGTGATTCTGGAAGCGCGGATCCACGAAGACCTCGTCCGGTGTCGTCCGGTGTGGTTGCGAGCGCTGCGCGAACGTCTGGCGGCCCGACAGATCGGCTGCAGTCGGGCAGCAATGGGTATGCCACGTCGCCGCCGTCGCCGCCGGCGCCAGTGCGTCGTCCTGAGCGGGCGGCCGGGGATGCCGTCCGCTCGCAACATCACGTGACGCGTACGTGGTTTAGCAGTCCGCGACTGGAACACCGTGGCGGCCGGGGGAGAGGGCGCAGGTCGGCGTCGCGTTGTTGGACATCTGGTCCCCGGGGCGCTGCGCGAGCCGGCGCAATCGACGTACGCCGCCGGCGCGCCGGACCGGGCTCCGGACGCACATTGCACGTCACACCCGTGCAAAGCCGGGCCGGGCGGGCGCCCGGCGAGGCAGCGACCTGATTGGCTTTTGCCCCAGGGGGCGCGGGCGGCGCGACCGGGCGGCGATCGGTGTGCCGGCTCGTCGCTCCGGCGCCTCGCGAGCATCGCGGGCCTTGACTTACAGGTCGCGAGTGCCGAATGACAAGGACGGTGCACCGTGCGACCCGAGCCCATGTCCCCCGTCATGCGCGGGCACGACCCGATGAGGCCGAGGACCATGTCGCAGACCTGCCCGATGACACCCGACGCCCCCGAGGAGCCCCGCGACGAGGCGACGACACTCGTGCTCGTCGTCGACGACGATCCGGGTCTGCTCGAGCTCATGTCGTTCACGCTCGAGTCGGAGGGATACCGGGTCTGGGCGGTCGGCTGCGCCGAGGAGCTCTGGAGCTACGTCAAGCGCATTCCGGACAGCGGTTCGACCGCGCCGGGCACGCCGCAGCCGGAGACGCCACGTCTGGAAGCGCCGCAGCCGGGCACGCCAGGGCCGGTGACGCCACCGGCGGGCACGACCCAGCCGGGCACGGCGCCACCCTCCGAGCCCGTGGCGGCGGATCCGGCCGCGGGCGACGATGAGAGCGCCGGGCCCGTGGAGCGACCGGGGCTCGT
The DNA here is from genome assembly GCA_050115055.1 of Candidatus Eiseniibacteriota bacterium. GTDB lineage: Bacteria > Eisenbacteria > RBG-16-71-46 > CAVPCR01 > CBDCWB01 > JASFRE01. The sequence continues at coordinate 2,789 of JASFRE010000258.1, forward strand.
CCTGCTCGACGTGCGGTTGCCCGACGCCGACGGTGTCTCCCTGTGCCGCGAGCTCTCGACGCGGACGGGCTTCGAGGACGTACCGGTGGTGCTGATCTCGGCCCAGGCGGACGAGACGACGCGTGCCGCCGGCTTCGAGGCCGGCGCCTACGACTTCATCACCAAGCCGTTCCACCCGCGCGAGCTCCTGTCGAAGGTCTACCGCTGTCTGCAGTCGCGCTCCGAGCACCTCGAGCTCGAGGAGCGCACGACGGAGCTCGCCGCGGTGACCGAGCGCAGCCGCCGGGACCTCGATCGCACCTCCCGCGAGCTCAAGCGTCAGGTCTACTCGAACCAGACGCTGATGAGCCTCTGCCAGGAGCTCGCCAGCTCGCTGCGCATCGAGGACCTCCTCAACACCTTCATGCTCATGGTGCTGGGGCAGCTCGGCGCCAGGGCGGTGGCGATCTTCCTGCCGGCCGAGAACTCCGACACGGTCCTGTTGCCGCGGGTCGCCAAGGGCGTCGCCCTCGATCGCCTGCACGGGCTCTGCATCAACACGACGGACGAGCTCGGGCGCATGCTGGGCGATCGCCACGGCGCCGCCGAGATCGTGGCGCTCATGCGGCGCCCCGGGCTTCGCATGCCTCTGGAGCGGTTGCATGCCGACGGCTTCGAGCTGATCGACGCCGTCACCTCGCGCGGCCAGCTGTCGGTCGTGGTCGTGGTCGGCGCCCGCATCAATGGCCGGCCGTACAGCGAGGCGGATCTCGAGATCCTCGACTCGCTGTGCAAGACGGCGGGCATCGCCATCCAGAACGCCAACCTCTTCCGGGAGCTGCGCGAGACCTGCCTCGGGGTCATCCGCACCCTGATGTCGACGCTCGAGACCAAGGACTCCTACACGCTCGGCCACACCGAGCGCGTCGCCATGTACTCGGTGGCGATCGCCGAGGCGCTGGACATCGACCGTTCCGAGATCGAGGACATCCGCTTCGGGGCGACGTTGCACGACATCGGCAAGCTGGCGATCACCGACCACGTGCTGAAGAAGCCGGCCGCGCTGAGCATCGAGGAACGCCAGCACATCATGAGCCACCCGGTGCGCGGGGCGACGTTGCTCGAGGGACTGCGCTTCCTGGCGCCGGCCGTCGACATGGTGCTCCACCACCACGAGAACCTCGACGGGAGCGGCTATCCGGACGGGCTCGCGGGCGACGAGATCTCGATCGGGGCGCGCATCGTCGCCGTCGCCGACGCCTTCGATGCGATGACCTCCGGGCGCTCCTACCTGCGCGCCATGGCGGTCGAGGAGGCGATCCGCAACCTGCGCCGTCGGGCCGGGAAGCAGTACGACCCGCAGGTGATCGACGCCTTCGAGCGCATCCTCGCCGACGGTACCGTGCGCCTGGGGATCTGAGGCCGGCGCGCCTGGCAGCCGGGCACGGCGTGGACACCGGTGCCGACGGCGTTGCCGGGCGGTGGCGGTCCCGGTCAGCCGGGCAGCGCGGCCGCGCGCGCCGGCGCGCTGCCGGGCGACCTCCGTGCGAGACCCTTGCTATCGATCGCGCAAGCACTTGCACAGCAGCTCGGGGTGGCCGGCGGCAGCCCACGACGGCGCCGGCACGCACGTTGCTCTCGAGGGGCGGTGCACGAGTCGATCGCGTCACCGGTCAATCGCCCGGTGACCGACGCACGTGGCCGGTGCGCGTGCGGCGCGCCCCTTCAGGTCGCCCGGGGGCGACGTCGCGGCGCACCGGCCCCGTCGTGCCGCGTGCCGCGTACCGGCGCGCCCGGCTGCCGGCTGCAACCCACCACACGGTCGGCGCATCGAACCTCCGTTGCCGGTCGTGTCTGCCTGTCGACCCGTGTCGGCCGGGCGTGCAATGTTGAGAACAGTTCGCACCAGTCCCGGCCCGCCGGAGCCACGGATCCAGCACGCGTGCCGCGGCCGCCAACCGACAATTTCGACGCCCACCGGTCGATTTCCGGGTGGTCTGCGTTGACACCCGCCCGGACCGCATGCTAACCTCCGCCGGCTTGCGGTAAGTTGCGCAAGCATGCGGGATTCGTAGCCGTTGTGGTCGTGGTCGAGAGACCAGCTGGATCGGGTGGTGCTGCGGCAGTCAGGAGCCCATGGCTGCGGATCTGTCCTCCCCAGGCGCACCGAGCGATCCCCGAACACAGTGTACCGTGCAGTCCACGTCGCGCGAGGTCGGCCGTGGCGCGCTTGCCCGAAGAGAAGGCGCGGCTTGCCCGCCAGGTCGGTGTGCTGACAGCCATCCCCTTCGTCCTGCTATCTGGACCTGCGATCGGTTACCTGTTAGGCAGCTGGCTCGACCGGCGACTCGGCACCGACCCGGTGCTGCTCATCGTCTGCATCCTGCTCGGCTTCGTGGCGAGCGGGCGCGAGACCTACCGTCTCATCCAGATGGCGAGTCGCGACGACGGTGACGCAGGTTGAGGAAGGTCGAGGCCGACGGGCTCCGGCCGATGGCGCACGGCAATGCCACGTGCCGGATCCCGCGGAACGCAGGGAACGAGGATCTGGATGGGCTTCGAGCACATCGCCCGGCTGGTGCGGTGGAGCCTGGTCGGCAGTCTGGCAGGGGTCCTGATCGCGCTCGGCGCGGGTGCGGCGACCTGGGCGGCGGGAATTGCCGCCGGCACCCTATGGGCGATCGCCAACCTCTACGTGCTGCGCTTCCTCGTCGTCCGCTGGGTGCGACCGCGCACGGAGCTGATGCACCGGAAGCCGGCGCGGGCGGTGGGAATCGCCGTCGGACTGCTGACCAAGCTGCCGGTGCTCTACGGGATCGGCTACCTGCTCCTCCGTTCCGACTGGTTTCGCATCGAGGGGCTGATGATCGGCTTCGTGCTGCCGATGGTGGCCGCCTTCGTGGATGCCCTGGTCCGCGTCGGCGCCGGGTGGCGCGGACCGGCGGGACCCGCCAATCGCACCGGGACCCCCGGCGCGCATGACGGCGGGACGGGGATCGGGGACCGCCACACCGCCGCGGGGGGCGCAGGGAGCACCGCAGCATCAGGCGTGATCGCGGGCCCGGCGTCAGAAGATCGTCTGTTCGATGTAGGGGCAATCGCAGAGATGACCGAGCGCACACCGAGTCGTCGTCGTCGCACTCTCCGGTACGTCCTCCTGGCTCTCGCCATCCTCACCCTGTCGATGTTGCCTGCCCTCGAGCGCGACGCACGGCAGGTGCTCGGCGATGCCGTCACCGATGCGGTGGCGCAGACGCACGACGCCGGCCACGGCACGGCATCGGGGTCGCACGCCACTGAAGACGCACAGGCGACGCAGCCCGCGCACGGTGAGGAGTCGGCGCACGGCGAGGAGTCCGCGCACGGCGAGGAGACGGCGCACGGCGAGGAGTCCGCGCACGGCGAGGAGACGGCGCACGGCGAGGAGACGGCGCACGGCGAGGAGGCTGCGCACGGCGCCGGAGCCGCCCACGACGAGCACGCCACCCACGACGGTCCTCCCGAGCTCGAGAACCTCTTCAACATGCTCGGCGTGCCGCACGGCACCACGTTCCTCGGCGGCTGGGTCGGCCCGGACCAGTTCTTCATGCTCTTCTACATCGTGATCCTGGTCACCGTCGCCGCGCTGGCGACGCGCGGCATGAAGCTCCTGCCGGGCTCCTTCCAGAACGGCGTCGAGTTCGTGATCGAGACGCTGTACGACTTCGTGATCGGAGTGCTGGGGCCGAAGGGGCGTCACCTCGTGCCGTTCCTCGGCACACTCTTCGTCTTCATCCTGACCATGAACTACTCGGGGCTGGTGCCGTTCCTGAAGGCGCCGACCAACAGCCTCAACATGACGCTGGCACTGGCCCTCTGCGTCTTCTTCTACGTCCAGTACACCGGCATCCGCAACCTGGGCTTCGTCGGCTACATCGACCACCTCGCCGGCAATCCCCGCGACGTGGTGGGATTCGTCCTCATCCCGCTCATG
>JASFRE010000259.1:0-6738 GCA_050115055.1 Candidatus Eiseniibacteriota bacterium
ACGAGCCGGAGCGCGGCGACGGGATGCTCCGTGACCTGGAGCTGGATCTCGGACGGCAACGGCGGCGGGTCATCGTCGCCGGGGCGGCGCCGCGCGGGGTGACGGCGTCGGCGCTGCGGGCGGCGACGATGCGCATCGGTGCGCGGCCATTGCGCTGATGGCGGCGCGTCGAGCGGGACGCGCGCGGCGAAGGCTCGGGCAGGGGCGGCGGGAATCGACGCATGCAGCGGCCGACGACGGTCGAGTCCGGCCGGCGCGGCGAGGCCATCGCCGCCCTCTATCTCGAGCTGAGCGGTCACCGGATCGTGGCGCGCAACCTGCGGCTCGGGGCGCTGGAAATCGATCTGGTGACCGAGCGCGGTGAGCTGACCTGCTTCGTCGAGGTGCGGCAGCGCCGGCGGTCGAGCTTCGGTGGTGCGCTGGAGACCGTCGTCGCCGCCAAGCAGCGGCGGTTGCGGGAGGCGGCGCGGCGCTACCTGGCTCGCCATCCCCGGCGGCACTGCCGGTTCGATGTGATCGCCATCGACTGGCGACCTGGCGGCGGGCTGGAGCTGACCCACGTCCGTGACGCGTGGTGACGGCGGGCGGATGCTGGCGGGGACCGGAGCGCGGCACACCTCGCGGCCGGCAACGAGGACCGGGGAGCGCCGTCGGGCACTCCCCGGTCAATCAGCAGGCCCCGCGACGCACCGTGTCGTCCGACCATCCTCAACGCCCGATGAACAGGTGGGTGCCGCCGGCGTGGGGTCGGGTATCCCGCGCGGGGATGCCGTCCCGTCACGACCAGACTGGCTCCCCTTCGTCGGAGTCCGCTAGGTCCGGAGGATCACGCGAAGCACAGGGAACCGCCGGAATGCTGGAGCAGTCTTGATGCCAGTTCGAGCACCAGACCCTGCCACCAGTGTATCTTGCTGCATGACAGAGTGCTAGCGGATTCGACGGGGTGTGGACCAAGCTGCCGGTACGGCCGGCGGCGCGTCGCGCAGCGGGCACCATGCAACTCGCGATGCCGCGAGATTGCACGATCCCGGCCACCGCCGGCAGCGTGCGCGGTCAGCCTCGACCCTTTTCGATCGCCCGGCGGCAGGGTACTATCGTGCCCCGCTCGGTCCCAGCTGGGGTCGCGGCGCCAGCGCCGTGCGGCGACGGCGTGGGCCGGGAAGCTCCGGAGCGCACTCGATACCGTGGGGGAGGAGGAGAGGACAGCACCATGGCGGATCGTAACGGCGAGGTGTTGATTGCCGGCTCATGCCGGACGGCGATCGGGAAGTTCCTGGGGGCGCTGGCGACCATCCCGGCGACAAGACTCGGCGCCCATGTCATCCGCGAGAGCCTCGCCCGAGCCGGCGTCGCGGCCGATCAGGTCGACGAGGTGATCATGGGTCAGGTCGTGCAGGCCGGGGCCGGCCAGGCGCCGGCTCGCCAGGCGGCGATCCATGCCGGCATCCCGGCATCGGTCGGTGCGATGACCATCAACAAGGTCTGTGGCTCGGGCCTGAAGGCGATCATGCTGGCGGCACAGGCGATCCGCGCCGGTGATGCCGATGTCATCGTCGCCGGTGGCATGGAGTCGATGTCCCAGGCGCCCTACCTGCTTCGAAAGGCACGCACCGGCATGCGGCTCGGACACGGCACCGTGGACGACGCCGTGGTGCTCGACGGCCTGTGGGACTCGTTCAACGACTACCACATGGGGAGCGCCGCCGAGCACATCGCGCGCCAGTACGACGTGTCGCGCGACGACCAGGACGCCTACGCGCTCGGTAGCCAGCAGAAGGCGGTGGCGGCCATCCAGGGCGGCAAGTTCGAGTCCGAGATCGTGTCGTTGGACGTGCCGCAACGACGAGGCGATCCGGTGCGGTTCGCCGTCGACGAGTCTCCTCGTGCCGACAGCTCCCTCGAGGCGCTGGCGCGTCTCCGGCCCGCCTTCGAGAAGGGTGGCACCGTCACCGCCGGCAACGCCCCCGGGCTGAATGACGGCGCGTCGGCGGTCGTCGTCCTTTCCGAGCGCAAGGCGGCCGAACTCGGCGTCCAGGCCGAGGCGCGTATCACCGGCTATGCCACCGGCGGCGCAGCGCCGGAGATGGTGTTCTGGGCACCGGTCGACGCGGTGCGCAAGCTGATGCGGCGCATGAACGTGACCATCGACCACTGGGAGCGGATCGAGGCCAACGAGGCCTTCGCGGTGCAGTGCCTCGTGGATGGCCGCGAGCTCGAGTGGGACTGGGACCGCGTCAACGTGCACGGCGGCGCCATCGCGCTCGGCCACCCGATCGGTGCCTCGGGCGCGCGAGTCCTGACGACGCTCCTGGGCACGCTGCGCGACGCCGGAATGCGTCGGGGCATGGCGACGCTGTGTCTCGGAGGCGGCAACGCGGTGGCGATGGGGATCGAACGCGTCTGAGAAGACGCGCACTCGCAATCGTCGTGCCGCCCATCCGGACGGCTGGAACCTCCCCGGCAAGGAGACGGTCAGGCGAGAGGAGACGCGAGAGTCAGCGGCCAGGAAACCTGTGCGGACCTCGGGGTCCGCCATCGGGGGTGTCCGCCGGACGCCCGGAGGACGCAGGGATGATCGAATCGACCTCAGGAGTAGCCGAAGTGCAAAGCTCTGCTGCCGCAGACATCAAGACCGTCGGTGTCGTCGGTGCCGGGACGATGGGCAACGGCATCGCGCACGTCATGGCCATGCACGGGCAAACCGTCTGGTTGATCGATGTCGGCGAGGACATGCTCGGACGCGCCATGGCCACCATCGACAAGAACATGGGCCGCATGCTGAAGGCAGGCAAGATCTCCGAGGAGGACAAGGGACAGGCCCTCGAGCGCATCCGGACCTCGGTGTCGCTGTCGTCCACCCAGCACTGCGACTTCGTGGTCGAGGCGATCGTCGAGGACGCCGGCGTCAAGAAGGAGGTCTTCTCGTCGCTTGACTCGCTCTGCAAGCCGGAGGTGATCCTCGCCTCCAACACCTCGTCGATCTCGATCACCGAGATCGCCTCGGTGACCCGGCGTCCCGACAACGTGATCGGCATGCACTTCATGAACCCGGTGCCCGTCATGACGCTGGTCGAGGTGATCCGCGGCATCTGCACGGCAGACGCGACCTGCGAGACGATCTTCGCCTTCGCGCGCAAGCTCGGGAAGACCCCGGTCGAGTCGCGCGACTTTCCGGGTTTCATCGCCAACCGGGTCCTGATGCCGATGATCAACGAGGCCTGCTTCACCCTCATGGAGGGGGTCGCCACCGTCGAGGACATCGATACGGTCATGAAGCTGGGCATGAACCACCCGATGGGTCCGCTGACCCTGGCCGACTTCATCGGTCTCGACGTCTGCCTGCACATCATGGAGGTCCTCTACGAGGGCTTCGGCGATCCGAAGTACCGCGCCTGCCCGCTGCTCCGGCAGAAGGTGGCGGCCGGTCATTTGGGACGCAAGGCGGGTCGAGGCTTCTACGACTACAAGGCGTCGTGATGGTCGGGCGATACGCGTAACCGGGAGCGAGCGAGATGGACTTCGCACTGAACGAAGAGCAACGGATGATCCGCGACGCGGCGCGCGAGCTGTCGCAGAACGAGATCCGCCCGCGGGCCGCGGCGACCGACGAGACCCGCGAGTTCCCGTGGGACAACGTCAAACTGCTGGCCGAGCAGGGCTTCATGGGCATGTGCGTGCCCGAGCAGTACGGCGGTCCGGAGCTCGATTTCCTCAGCTACATCGTGGCGCTCGAGGAGGTGAGCGCCGCCTGCGCCGCGACCGGCGTCATCATGTCGGTGCAGAACTCGCTGGTCTGTGGCCCGCTCATGGCCTTCGGCAACGAGGAGCAGAAGCAGAAGTACCTGCCGAAGCTGGCGAGCGGCGAGTGGATCGGCTCCTACTGCCTGACGGAGCCCGGCGCCGGCTCGGACGCCGCCAACCAGAAGACGCGGGCCGAGCTGCATGGCGATCACTACGTCCTCAACGGGACCAAGATGTTCGTGACCAACGGGGGGGCCGCCAGCCTCTACGTGGTCTATGCGCGCACCGATCCGGGGGCGAAATCGAGAGGCATCACCGCCTTCCTGGTCGAGGCCGCTTTCCCCGGTGTCGAGAAGGGGCACCGCGAGAAGACGATGGGGATCCGCGGCTCCTCGACCATCGAGCTCCTGCTGAAGGACGCCGAGGTGCCGGTCGAGAACGTGCTGGGCGAGGTCAACCGCGGTTACGGCGTGGCGCTGGGGACGCTCGAGAGCGGGCGCATCGGCATCGCGGCCCAGGCGATCGGCATCGCTCGCAACGCCTTCGACGAGGCGCTCAAGTACACCCAGGAACGCGAGCAGTTCGGTCAGCCCCTGGCCGAGTTCCAGGCGATCCAGTGGAAGCTCTCGGACATGATCGCCGAGATCGAGGGCGCGCAGCTCGTGACCTACCGGGCGGCGTCGATGCGCAACGCCGGCGAGCGCTGCGCGCGCGAGGCCTCGATCGCCAAGCTCTATGCCTCCGAGGCCGCGGTTCATTGCGCCGACCGGGCCGTGCAGTGCCACGGTGGCTATGGCTTCATCCAGGACTTCCCGGTCGAGCGTCTCTACCGTGACGCCAAGATCACGCAGCTCTACGAGGGAACCTCGGAGATCCAGCGCCTGGTCATCGCCGCGACGTTGCTCAAGGCGGGCTAGGCCGGGAGACTGAGAGGCACGGCAGAGCCGCATGGCTCGCCATTCCGTGGACGCGGGGCGTCGCCGTGGCGCGCCGGCCCGCCCGTGGCCGTCGCGCTCGCGGCGGTCTCGCTGTCCGTGTCGCATCCGGCCGTCGTGTCGGCGCGGCGGCGGTTGGAGAGGGGACGCATGGCAACGGCCAAGGTCGCGGTGCTGCGCACCCGCCCGCAGACGGTGCTCGACGATGTCGGGGCGCTCATGCGCTCGATCGACTACGCCGCCCATCTGCCGCGGGACCGGGACACCGCCCTCAAGATCAACATCTCCTGGGGCGTCTTCTACCCGGCCTGCTCCACCACGCCGTGGCAGCTCGAGGGGGTCATCCGTACCCTGCTGGCCGACGGCTATCAGCGTGACCTGATCCATGCCTGCCACAACGACACCGTGGTGGTGAGCGCCCGCAAGGGAGAACGCAGGAACAAGCAGCTGCCGGTGGTGCAGAAGTACGGGCTCCGCAACGTTCATCTCTACGAGGAGAAGGACTGGCTGGTCTACGAGCCGCGCGGCGAGTATCTGGTGCTCGACAAGGTCTTCAGGGATGGCGTCCGGATTCCGCGGCGTCTCATCGGCGAGAACATCATCCACCTGCCGACCATGAAGACCCACGTCTTCACGACCATCACCGGGGCGATGAAGAACGCCTTCGGTGGGTTGCTGCACCGCCAGCGCCACTGGACGCACTCGGTGATCCACGAGACCCTGGTCGATCTCCTGATGATCCAGAAGGAGATCCACCCGGGGATCCTGGCGGTGACGGACGGCCACGTGATCGGATCGGGTCCCGGTCCGCGCTGCATGCAGATCCGCCCCGGCGGCTACCTGCTGGCGTCGGCCGACCAGGTGGCGGTCGATGCGGTGGCTGCGAAGATGATGGGATTCGATCCGCTCGAGCTCCGCTTCATCCGCCTGGCGCACGAGAAGGGGCTGGGGGTCGGTGACGTCAAGGACATCGAGATCGTGGGCGAGAACATCGAGGCGGTGGATCTGGGCTGTGCGGAGGGCTCGACCTTCGCCAGTCGCGGTCAGCACGCCCTCTACCACGGGATCTTCAAGCCGCTCGAGCGACTGCTGACCCACACACCCCTCGTCGTGTCGACGTACGTCGCCTCGTGGGCCTATCATGACTGGTACTGGTATCCGATGATCGGCCGACATCGCGTCGCCGAGTACATGCGCTCCGGGTGGGGCGAGCTGTTCCGGTCGTACCCGGAAGCGGACGATGCGGAGGTCCTGGCGGCGGCTCCGGTCGAGGTGCCGCCGGCAGGGGGACCGCGGCCGTCCGTTCCCGGATCGGGGGAGGGCGCACATTGAGTCCGAAGGAACGACGGATCGAGCTGGGAGGCACGCCGTTCCACGTCGTCGACTCGGCGCGTCGCGGCCTGCTCCCGGTGATCGGTGTCCACGGCTTTCCCGGCGGCGACCACATGACGTTGCGCGGGACGCCGGGCTTCGATCAGCTGGCCGCGCGCACGCGCGTCGTTCACTATGACCAGCGCGGAGCCGGGCACTCGGGCGGCTGGGAGGCAGGCGCCGGGGGCGAGGCGGAAACCCCGTCGATCGGACGGCATGCCGCCGACCTGCTGGCGCTCATCGAGACGCTCGGCCTGGAGCGGCCGATCGCCGTCGCCCATGACGCGGGCAGCACGGTCGCGTTGCGCGCCGCATACGAGCAACCGGCCGCGCTCAGTGGTCTGGTGCTCATCTGCCCGCTCGCTGCGCGTGGCGGCGAGGCGCGCCAGGCGTTCGAGCAGGCGCTCGGCGAGCGGCTCGAGGAGACGGATGTGCGCGCTCTGCTCGAGCCCGGCGACGGCGATCCCGACATCGCGCTCCGTGGCGCCATGGGGGAGATCTTCCCGGTCGGCTTCCTGCGCTTCGGGCTGAGCGAGCGCACCTTCATGGAGCGCGTGACCTTCCGGCGCCAGGCCTACGACGGGCTGTGGGAGGCGCTCGTGGACGACACGTCACCGCCGCTCGCCGAGCTTCGCGTCCCGGTCCTGGTGATGGTGGGACGCTTCGATCCGCTGGTCGATCTGGGTGCTGC
>JASFRE010000260.1:0-6672 GCA_050115055.1 Candidatus Eiseniibacteriota bacterium
CACGCGCCATGGTGCGTCTCCTCGAGACCGCCGGCGTGAGCTATGCGGTGCTCGGTACCGAGGAGACCTGCAACGGCGAATGCGCACGCCGCATCGGCAACGAGTACGTGGCGCAGGAGATGATGGCAGCACTCACCGCGACCCTGAACGGCTACGGCGTGAAGCGGATCATCACCGCCTGCCCGCACTGCTACAACACGCTGAAGAACGAGTACCCGCAGTTCGGCGGACACTACGAGGTGGAGCACCACTCGGAGCTCATCCCGCGCCTCGTCCGCGAGGGACGCCTGCGGCTGGCCCCGGCGGCGGCGCGGGCCGCGGCAGGCGGCGGTGGTGGTGACGGTGATGGTGGCGGTGGCGGCGTCGTCTACCACGACTCCTGCTACCTCGGACGCTACAACCAGCTCTACGATGCGCCCCGTCAGGTGATCGAGCGCGCGACCGGCACCGCACCGCTCGAGGGCGAGCGCATCCGCGACCGGTCGTTCTGCTGCGGCGCCGGTGGCGGTCGCATGTGGATGGAGGAGCACGGCACCAAGGTCAACGTCGATCGCGTGCGGGAGCTGCTCCGCAGCGGCGCCTCGACCATCGGCGCGGCCTGTCCCTTCTGCATGACGATGATGAGCGACGGCGTCAAGGAGGAGGGCAAGGCGGATTCGGTCGAGGTCAAGGACCTGGCCGAGCTGGTCGTCGAGGCGCTCGACGCATGACGAAGACGGCGAGGGCGCCGGTCGCGGTCACCCCACCGTACCGGTGGAGATGGCGCGCGCCTCCCGCCTCGCGACGTGCCCGGGCTCCGTGACGGGCGCGGCGCGCGCGCCGGTTTGCGGAGCATCGGCGCCGGGAATCAAGGTGCCTCCCCGCCAGGACGTAGTATGGTGTAGAGGGAGGGACCGGGTCCCATGCGACGGAGAGCGTTCCTCGGCAAGCTCGGCACCGGCGCGGCCGCCCTGGCCGCCGCCAGCACGGTGCCACGTCTCCTCGACGGCGCGCCGCACATCGCGCGCGGCGACCTGGCGCGGCGCGTGATCATCCTCGGCATCGACGGCATGGATCCGACGCTCCTGTCCCGCTACGTGGCAGAGGGGGCGATGCCGCATTTCGCCCGCTTCATCGAGCGCCACCACTTCGGGACGCTGCGCACGACGATGCCGCCGCAGAGTCCGGTCGCGTGGTCGTCGTTCATCTCCGGCATGAACCCGGGGGGACACGGCATCTTCGACTTCATCCATCGCGACCCGTCGACGCTGGCACCCTATCTCTCGACCTCCTTCACCGAGGGTCCGTCACACAGCGTCGGCCTCGGCAAGTGGCAGATTCCGCTCGGCTCGGGCACGGTCGAGCTGCTGCGCAAGGGACCGGCGTTCTGGACGCTGCTCGAGGAGCGCGGCATTCCCGCCACCCTCTTCAAGCTGCCGGCCAACTTCCCGCCCCTCGAGTGCCACTCGCGGACGCTGTCCGGCCTCGGCACGCCCGATGTGCTCGGCACCTACGGCACCTTCTCCTACTTCACCGACGCCGAGGTCGCGGGCGCCGCGGACTTCACCGGCGGCAGGGTCTTCCCGGTCGAGGTCCGCCGGGACGTGGTCGAGGCCAGCCTGGTCGGCCCCGAGAGCTTCGCACGCGACGGGGCACACGCCACCATCCCCTTCCGCGTCGTCCGCGATCCCCGCCACGACGTGGCGCGCATCAGCCTCGAGGGGCAGGAGCTCGTTCTCGGACAGGGCGAATGGTCGGCGTGGATCCCGCTCTCGTTCGATCTCCTGCCGCACCTGGCGTCGATGCCGGCCATGGCGCAGTTCTACATGCAGGAGGTGCACCCGCACTTCCGGCTCTACGTCTCGCCGGTCAACATCGATCCGATGGACCCGGCGCTGCCGATCTGTACGCCCGAGGGCTACTCGCGCGAGCTCGCCGAGGCGATCGGCCGCTACGGCACCAAGGGCTTCCCCGAGGAGACGAAGGCGCTCAGCCACGGCGTCTTCACCGACCCGGAGTATCTCGTGCAGGCCGATGGTGTGCTCGAGGAGCGGCTCCGTGCCTACCGGTACGAGCTCGGGCATTTCGATGAGGGGCTCTTCTTCTTCTACTTCTCGAGCATCGATCAGAACTCGCACATGATGTGGCGCACCATGGACCCGTCGCACCCGCTCTACGAGCCGGCGGCGAGCGACCGTGTCAAGCAGGCGGTCAGGCACTACTACGTCGCCATGGACGCGGTCCTGGCGCAGGCGATCGAGCACACCGACGCCCACACGAGTCTCATGATCGTCTCCGACCATGGCTTCGCGCCGTTCACCCGCGAGTTCAACCTCAGCACCTGGCTGGTCGAGAACGGCTACGCGGCGCTGCGCGACCCGGACCGCCAGGGGGACGGCGAGTACTTCTCGAACGTCGACTGGACACGGACCCGTGCCTACGCGCTGGGACTCAACGGACTCTACCTGAACGTCATGAACCGTGAGCCGCACGGCACCGTGCGGCGCTCGGCCATGCCCGACCTCGCCCACGAGATCGCCGCGCGGCTGGAGGCCTATCGCGACCCCCTCGATGGCCGGCCGGTGGTGACTCGGGCGGCCGTGTCACGCGAGGTCTTCTCGGGCGCCGAGCTCGACATCGCGCCGGACCTGGTGGTCGGTTACAACCGTGGCTACCGGATCTCCGACGAGGCGGTACTCGGGACCTACCCGCGCGAGGTGGTGCGTTTCCGCAAGGACAAGTGGGCGGCCGACCACTGCATCGACCCGCGGCACGTGCCGGGCGTCTTCCTGACCAACCGCCCGGTGGCCGCCGGGAGTCCCGGCATCGAGGACATGGCGCCGACCATCCTGCGCAGCTTCGGCGTGGAGCCTTCCGGCGCGATGGATGGGCGGGACGTGCTGGAGCGGCGGAGCGCGTAGACGCCCCCGAGGTCCCGGGGCTGGCCTCGAGCCGCGGCACCGCCGGCGCCCCGGCACCGGGACCCGGGTGGCCCGACCGGTGCAGCCCGCGGCGGAGGCGCGGCGCCGCATCGACCCCGGCGGCCGGCAGCCGGCACAGAATCGCGTATCAAGCCGGGGTGTCGGTCCCTCTACTCAACTGGAGGGACAGGCCGGCTCCAGGTGTCCGGGCCCTTGGGTCTGGTGCTTGGATGCCGGCCACCATCGTCTTCAGGCCGAGCTCGGACCCGACGGGCCGCACGTCACGCCGGGGTCCGCCGCATGACCACACGTCCGCTTGGGGTGGCACCCGGGATCGGCGCTCGCCATGCCCCTCCACCCCGGTATCCCGAACCGGCACCGGCGGAGTCAATCCAGGGCGACCAACGCGCCGCAGAGATCGAGCCGCCCGGCCCCAGTCAGGTGGGCCAGTCCCGGCCGGTCGAGCACGACCTCGCCGGCGCCGAGTTCCAGCGCCGCGGCGATCTCCCATCCTTCCGCCAGTCCGTCGATGGCCCGGATCAGCGCCGCTCCACCGCTCACCAGCGGCGCGGCCATCGATGTCCCGCTCCAGACGGCGTGGCCGCCCCCGACGTAGGTGCTCTCCAGCCCGACACCCGGCGCGCAGAGGTCGATGTGGGGGCCGAAGTTCGAGAATTCCGCCAAGTGATCGGCGGTGTCGCTCGCGGTCACCGCGTAGACCTCGTTGAGGCCGGCCGGGTTGTGATAGGGAGCGTTGCGCCCCGCGTTCCCGGCGGAGCTCACGATGAAGCAGCCGCGCGCGATCGCGACGGCGACAGCGTCGGCGATTTCGGGCGCCTGCCCATCGATCCCGACGCTCATGTTGATCACCTCGGCGCCGTGCTCGGACGCGTGCAACACCGCGGCCGCGACGGTGAAGACATCACCCCAGCCCTCGCTGTCGAGGACGCGAACCGGTAGCACGCGGGCATCGGGAGCCACGAGCAGGGCCAGCCCGGCCACGTGCGTGCCGTGCCCGGCCGCCTCGTCCACCAGGCCGTCGCCGTCCTGATCGAGTCCATCCTGCACGTCGTCGGGGACTGCGTCGTCGTCGATGAAGTCGTAGCCCCCCGTCGCGATGCGATCGACGAGCTCCGGGTGATCGAGATCGACACCGGTGTCGACGACGGCGATCGTGATCCCCTCGCCGGTACTGATCAGGTGTGCCTCGGGGGCCCGGAGGCGTCGCAGAAACTGCCGGTCGACGACGTGCCCCGCCCCCCCCGAGCCATCGTTGAAGGCGAGGCTCGCCTGCTCCGCCTCGGGGGACTGGAGTCGCCAGTTGCGGTGCACATCCAGCACCGCGGGCTCGAGTTCGAGGAGCGTGATCGTCTCCTCCACCGACGCCTGTTCGGGAGTGGCGAGGAGCCACTTGCCGATCTGCGGCAATCCGAGCAACGTGGACATGCCGAGGCGTACGTTGAGGTCGTCGGGGACGTCGCCCACGGCGAGCTCCACGACGACCTGTCCGGGCACGGGCCGCGGCTCGTCCGGGAGGTCGAGCGGCAGCTGCACGATGCCGAGCGGTCCGCGGTCGGTCGGCGCGGAACCCGCAGGCTGCTCGCCGCAGCCTGCGAGCAGGAAGATCGCGATGACGGTGGCCGTCACGAGGCCGGTGGCGAGAAGACGGAGGAGAAAACCAGGGCTGGAACGGAACCGGTGACTGCCGCGTCCGGATGAAGTGGCGCCCGACATGTCAACCTCGATGACTGTGTTGATCGGAAACCGGGGGCGGTCGGCGACAGGGTCCGCCGCACCGGCGCGAGTCATAGCGAGTCTGGGCCTCGCAGCTCGTTCTCATTGAGTCTAGCACGTCGCGGCGTGAACGCGGAGGCGGGGATCGCGGCGCTCGTAGAGCACGAAGGGTGCCCAGAGCGAGGGATGCGGGTACTGGCGGCGCATCGCGAGGGTGGCGGAACGCACGGCAGTCCCGACCGCTCGGCGGATCGCGTGGCGGTCATCGGTACCCGCCCCGCGTTTCCGACGTGTCTCTCGCGAAGGCGCGCGCTCTGCCGCCAGCTCCGCCGCGAGGTGGCCCATGAAGGCGGTGGTCTCCGCATCGCGCACCGGCCACAGGCTCGCCAGCACCTGGCGAGCGCCGGCCATGAGAAAGCCGCGGAGCAGCCCGGACATCTCGTCGCCCGAGCGGACGCGGCCTGGACCGGTGGCACAGGCGCTGAGCGTCACCAGGTCGACGTCGAGATCGAGCGCCGCCAGGTCCGGGACCCGCAGCCAGCCGTCGGCGAGCTCGAGTCCCGACAGCTCGGGGCGCTCGGGGTGGAGCATGCAATGCGTGGCCACGTGCACGAGCCGGCAGGCGCCGAGCGCCTCGATCACCGCGTCGCGCGTCGCCGCCTCGCGGGTCAGCACCCGGGCCGCCGGATGACGTGCGTGGAGGAGCTCGATCTCCGCCATCGCCCCCGGCAACCGGTCGTCGATCGGCCCCACCAGGAGCACGTCGGCACCATCGCCCGGCCGGGACCACCGGTCGACGTCGTACCGCGGCAGCGGGGCGGTCGACGCCCGGCGGCTCGCGGCGTGCGGCGACGCCATGCACCAGATCGCGGCGCTCGGTGCGTAGGCGATCTCGAAGGTCTCGGCGAGCGGCACCCCGTCGCGACTCGCGGCGTGCAGCGGCAAGTAGTGCAGCGGCCCGTGCGGGATGAACAGCAGGCGCGCGGGCGGCCGCGGCGCCTGATCGGCTGACGGCGGCAGCGATGACGGCGCGGGCAGAAGCGGGGTCAGGCTGGCGCCGAGCTGCTCCAGGATCTCGCCGGTCGCCTCGAGCAGCAGGCGCTCGCGGTCGCCGTTGACGCCGGCCGGGGCCGGTGACTTGCCGACCAGCAGCCGCAGCCGGTCCAGCATCGTCTGCGCGGCCTCGAGCGTCACGACACTGGCGTGGTGCTCGACACCGTCCCGCCGGACCACCAGGGCGCCGATCCGGTCACGCTGTCCGAAGAACTCGATGAGCGTCTGGTCCGGATCCAGACTGCGCGCCAGCGTCGCCAGTCGCAGTCCACCGGGTCCGCTCGCCGGAGAGCGCGACCGCCGCGCCTCGAGGCGATCGAGCTCGCGCTCCAGACGCGCGACGCGACGCACCATGGCCCGTCGGGCCACCCCCGCCTCGCGACGGTCGGAGCGGCCGGTGGCGTTCACGGTGTTGTAGAGCCCCAAGATCTCGCGCTCGAGACGCTCCGCGCGTGTCGGGCGCCGGTCCCGCGAGCGGCCGGCGCGCGCCCTGAGCGCGTCGAGCAGGACGCGCGACTTCGCCTGCTCGATGAACTCGAAGGCCAGATCGAAACGCGGCTGCTCGCCCCCGAGGGCCGCCCGCACCGCGTCCTCGAAGACCTCGAGCTTGTCGGCGAGCAGGCCGATCTTGCGCTCGTCGACCTGCAGGCCACTGCGGACGCGTTCGAGGGCCGCCATCGCCCGCCGGTAGGCGGTCAGCGCCGGCCCGCGGTGACCGGCCGCCTCGTGCACGCGGGCACCGAGATGGTGCCACTGGTACTCGAGCCACGGCACGCGCAGACCGCGCACCGCGCGCCGCGCCTGCCTGGCGAGGGAGCGTGCGCGTCCCGCATCGCCCGCGTCGAGCGCCGCACGCGCCTCGACGAGCTGCGCCTGCGCGCGTCGCAACGCCAGGCCATGCTCCTCGAACACGGTCGACGCCGCGTGCGCCAGACGACCGGCAAGACGGCGCCGGCCCGCGCGCAGATGCAGCATCGCGCGAGCT
>JASFRE010000261.1:0-6667 GCA_050115055.1 Candidatus Eiseniibacteriota bacterium
GGTCTGGTCGGCGACCATCTCGGACTCGAGCCGGCATTCCTGGGAAGCGGTGTCCTGATGCTCGCGGGGTTGCCGCTGCTGGCCTGGCTGCCGGGCAGGCCTCGGGGAGACGGGAGCGCGGCATGATCCGCCGAGGGCGGCGGTCGGGGTCCGGCGGGGCAAGGCGATACCAGGCGGGGCGATACCGCGCACATCGCGTCGCAGCGTGGAGCGCCGGCGCGTCCCGACCGCGCCGCCACCGCCATGGCCTCGCCCGCCGCGCCGGCTTCTGCTAGACTCCCCCGCCGCCGCGACCGGGCCCGCGCACGCGCTCGTGCGAGCGCCCGGGACGCACGCTCGACCGGCCGGCCGGGATCGAGGAGGAGCAGAGCTTGGTACGCATCGGGATCCGCCGCGAGGACAAGAGCCGCTGGGAGGGGCGCGTGCCGCTCATCCCGCCCGACGTCGAGCAGCTGTCGCGCGAGGAGGGCATCGCCTTCACCGTCCAGCCCTCGCCGATCCGCGCCTTCGACGACGCCGAGTACCTGGACGCCGGCGCCGAGGTCGACGAAAGCCTCGCCGACTGTCCGATCATCATGGGCGTCAAGGAGATCCCACCCGATCTCTTCGAGCCGGACCGGACCTACGTCTACTTCTCGCACACCATCAAGGGGCAGCCGGCCAACATGCCGGCGCTGCGCAGGCTGCTCGAGCTGGGCTGCACGCTCATCGACTACGAGAAGATCACCGACGAACGGGGGCGCCGCCTGGTCTTCTTCGGTCGCTTCGCCGGCATCGCCGGCATGATCGACGGTCTCTGGGCGCTCGGCCGCCGTCTCGAGCACGAGGGGCTGCCCGGCAACCTCTTCGCGCAGGTCCGGCAGGCACACCACTACGCCGACCTGGCCGACGTGCGCCGCGCCTTCGCCGATCTCGCCGGCAGGCTGCGCGCGGACGGGCTGCCGGCCACGCTACGGCCGTTCGTGTGCGGCTTCGCCGGTTACGGCCAGGTCTCGCAGGGCGCACAGGAGATCTTCGACCTGCTGCCGGTCGAGGAGGTGACGCCCGAGGCACTGCCCGATCTGCCGCCCGCCGCGGACATTTGCTACAAGGTCGTCTTTCACGAGCGCCATCTGGTCGAGCGCCGCGACCCGACGCGCCCCTTCGAGCTCCAGGAGTACTACGACCATCCCGAGCTCTACCGGGACGCCTTCATGCACCACGCACCGCACCTGTCGATGCTCGTGAACTGCATCTACTGGGAGCCGCGCTATCCACGCCTGCTGTCGCGCGAGCAGCTCGCCGCGCTCTACGGTCCGGCCGGCGGCCGGCAACCGCGGCTGCGGGTCATCGGCGACATCTCCTGCGACATCGACGGTTCGGTCGCCTGCACGGTGCGCACCACCGAGCCCGATGCGCCGGTCTACGTCTACGAACCGGCAACCGGTGAGACGCGGGACGGCGTGGCCGGCCACGGACCGGTCGTGCTGGCGGTCGATTTCCTGCCGTGCGAGCTGCCGGTGGATGCCTCCCGGCACTTCTCGACCGCGCTCAAGCCCTTTCTCCCCGGGCTGGCGGCGCTCGACACCGGCGCTCCTCTGGAACGCTGCGGCCTGCCACCGGAGCTCCGCCGCGCCACGATCGCCTACCGGGGCGAGCTGACCGCGCCCTACCGCCATCTCGAAGCTCACCTGCGCGCCGGAACCGGGGGAGCGCCGGCGGCAGCCCGCCCGGCGGCAGCGCGCCCGGTGGCGGCGCGCGCGGCGAAACGGCAACGGACGTCTGGCCAAGGAGGGGCCCACCGGGTATGATCTGACCCGCCGAGGACGCCCGGCGCCCCGCGGCGGCGGCGCGACCGTCGATGAGAACGCGTCGCCGCACCGCTCCCACGGCCCGGGCGTCCGCCCAGGGGTATCCCCGAACTCCCCACTGCCCGGCCCCGGTTTGACACCCTCCCCAGGTGCGCGGATACTCCGTGCCCGTCCGCATCGACCACGGCGCAGGAGGAATCGATCTCATGACTGTCAGAGCGTGCTGCTTCACGGCCCTCGCGGGTGTCGTGCTGGCCACCGTCGCCGTCGCCGAACCCGGTATCCCGGGCATCCCGCCCGAGCTGGGCGGCCCGGGGTTCACCGGCGAGGGCTGGGAGACGGCGGTCGCCACCGACCCCGGCGACCCGAATGCCAAGAAGGGCGGCAAGCTCCGGATGCACCTGCCGGAGTTCCCCTCCAACCTCCGGCGCTACGGCAAGGACTCGAACCACCAGTTCAACTCGGCGGCGTCGGCGCTGATCTACGAGACGCTCCTGACGCTCGACTCGAACACGCTCGAGACCGTCCCCGCCCTGGCCACCCACTGGAAGATCTCCGACGACAAGATGACGTTCAGCTTCCGGCTGAACCCCGAGGCGCGCTGGGCGGATGGCATGCCGGTCACCGCCGATGACGTCATCACGACCTGGCGGCTCCTCGTCGACGAGACCATCCTCTTCCCCTACACCAACATCCTCTACGGCAAGTACGAGGAGCCGGTGGCCGAGAGTCCCTATCTCCTCCACGTCACCACCAAGGAGGAGAACTGGCGCCACTTCCTCTACTTCGCGATCTCGATGCGCATCCTGCCCGCGCACGTGATCGGCGGCATGAGCGGCTCGGAGTACCTGGACGAGTTCCAGTTCAAGATGGTGCCGGGTTCGGGCCCCTACGAGATTCACGAGGAGAACATCAACAAGGGAGTCAGCATCACGCTGACGCGCCGTGACGATTACTGGGCCAAGGACTTTCCCGAGAACCAGCACGTCTACAACTTCGACGAGATCGAGTGGCTGGTGGTCATGGACGAGCGCCTGGCGCTCGAGAAGCTGAAGAAGGGCGAGCTGGACGCCTATGTCGTGACCCGCGCCAGCTGGTGGGTGAACGAGTTCGAGTTCGACGAGGTCGAGCGCGGCCTGGTGCTCAGGCGCAAGATCTTCAACGAGGAGCCGCAGGGCGTCTCCGGGCTGGCGATGAACACGCGCGAGGCACCGTTCAACGACATCCGGGTGCGCAAGGCGATCGCCCATCTCTACGACCGTGACAAGCTGATCGAGAAGCTGTTCTACGGCGAGTATCAGAAGCTCAAGAGCTACTATCCGGCTGGCCGCTACGAGAACCCGAACAACCAGTACTACGAGTACGATCCGGAGAAGGCGGTCCAGCTGCTGGCCGAGGCCGGCTGGAAGGAGCGCAACGACGACGGCTGGCTGGTCAACGACCGGGGCGAGGTCTTCGAGCTGACGCTGACCTTCGATACCCCGAGCTGGGAGCGCATCCACACGGTGCTCCAGGAGGACCTGGCACAGGTCGGCATCAAGTTGAACCTGAAGCAGATGACGCGCGCCACCCAGTTCAAGCAGACCATGGAGCACAACTTCAAGATCACCTTCCAGGCCTGGACCGGCCTCTACTGGCCCAACCCGAACAGCGCCTGGCACTCGTCGAACGCCGATGCGGAGAACACGACCAACATCACCGGCATGAAGAACGCACGGATCGACTCGCTGGCCCTGCTCTATGACGAGGAGTACGACGAGGCTCGCCGCGTCGAGCTGATCCAGGAGATCGACGCCATCCTGATGGAGGAGTCGCACTACGCGCTCGCCTGGTACGGGCCGTTCACGCGCCTCGTCTTCTGGAACAAGTTCGGCTACCCCGACGGCATGCTGGGGCGGACCGGCGACTACCTCGCCGTGCAGAGCTACTGGTACGTCGATCCGGCGAAGGAGAAGCGGCTCGAGGAGGCCCGGCAGGACCCGTCGATCAAGCTGCCCGCGGGCGAGGTCGAGGACAAGTACTGGCTCGAGAAGCTGGGTAAGATCTAGCCCGAGGACACGGACGGCGATGACCATCTACTTTCTCCGTCGCTTCCTGCTGATCATCCCGACGTTCCTGGGGATCACCGTCCTCACCTTCTTCATCATGCAGCTGGTGCCCGGTGGTCCCCTCGAGCAGGAGCTCTTGAACCTGCAGATGGGGCTCATGTCGTCGGGGGAAACCGCGGGAGGGGCCGGCGACGCGGTCGGGCGCATCGACATCCCGGTCGAGGCGCTCGACGAGATGAAGCGCTTCTACGGCTTCGACAAGCCGATCCCGGTGCGCTACCTGCGCTGGATGGGGCTCTGGCCGCGGGAGATGGACGCGATCGACATACCGCCCGACACCTGGAAGAAGGTGCAGAAGGGTGTCCGCGTGCGGGCGATCGATCCGGATGACGACGGCACCTACGCGCTCGAATACGACTTCGACGAGCTGGAGTCGAAGTGGGAGGTGGCCGCGGTTCTGCCGCCGGCGACGGCCGGCGGCGACTCGACCGTCGTCCTCGCCTGGCTCAAGTACGCCAGCCGCTGGGTCCGCAGCATGGAGGACTCGACGGCGGTCACCCCCGGACGCTGGGTCGCGCTGCCGGAGAACGTCCGCGCCCGGGTCGAGCACGATCCGGCCGCCGGCTGGCAGGTGGAGCTCGACACGTCCGGGGTGGTCGACCACTGGCAGGTCACCGGGGTCAGGGAGCCCGACGACGATCACCCCGAACCGACCGTCACCGTGGCCTGGACCCGCTTCTCGGGCGTCCTCACCGGCAACCTGGGGAGGAGCTACGTCTACGCCGAGCCGGTGGTCGACGTCATCAAGAGCCGCTTCCCGATCTCGATCTACTTCGGTCTGATCGGCTTCCTCCTGAGCTACACGGTCTGCATCCCGCTCGGCGTCTTCAAGGCGATCAAGCACGGTTCGAAGTTCGACTTCGTGACCTCGACGATCGTCTTCATCGGCTACTCGATTCCCGGCTGGGCGTTCGGCGCCGTGCTCCTCGTGTTGTTCGGCGGCGGCAGCTTCTTCAACGTCTTCCCGCTCGGCGGCTTCCGCAGCCCGAACTGGGAAGAGCTCACCTGGATCCAGAAGGTCGGCGATCAGGTCTACCACACCATCCTGCCGGTGCTCTCGTACGCGATCTACAGCTTCGCGACGCTCACCATCGTCATGAAGAACTCGCTACTCGAGAACCTCGGCCAGGACTACGTGCGCACCGCGTTCGCCAAGGGGCTGGCCGAGAAGAAGGTGGTGTTCGTCCACGCCTTCCGGAACAGCCTGATCCCGATCGCCACCGGACTCGGGCACCTGCTCGGCATCATCGTCGCCGGCAGCTATCTCATCGAGCGCGTCTTCAACATCAATGGCTTCGGGCTACTCGGGTTCACGAGCATCGTCAAGCGCGACTATCCGGTGGTGCTGGGCATCCTGATGCTGGTGGCGATGCTGCGGCTGGTGGGGAACATCTTCAGCGACATGCTCTACGCGGTGATCGATCCGCGCATCCGCTTCAAGTGACCCGGGGCCGGCGAGCGGACCGGACGACGGGACAGCCCGCGCATGAGCGCGGTCCGGGGACGGCTGGGACGGACAGATGGCAGAGAACGACATGAAGCAGGACGCGAGAGACGAGGGCGCGGGGCGGGACGGCACCGTCAACCGTGGGGAGATCTCGACCACGATCTTTCGCAAGCGGCTCAAGAAGTTCCGCACCTTCAAGCGCGGCTACTACTCGTTCATCGTGCTGACCACGCTCTACGTCGCCACCTTCTTCCTGCCGTTCCTGATCAACAACAAGCCGCTCTGGATGACCTACGAGGGCACCACCTACTACCCGATCTTCAACTTCTACGAGGCGAGCACCTTCGACAGCGACGAGCTGGGCGAGCCCAACTACCGCAAGCTGAAGGAGCGCATCGAGGCCGAGGGTAGCGGGCGGGTGATCATGCCACCGTACCCCTACCATCCGAACGAGTCCCTCCTCGAGCTCCCGGGCGAGCCGCCGCACGCACCGAGTGGCACCCACTGGTGCGGCACGGACAACCGCGGGCGCGACGTGTTCGCGCGGCTCATTTACGGTTTCCGGATCTCGATCAGCTTCGCGCTGCTGGTGGTCCTCACCACCTACGCGATCGGCATCTCGGTCGGCGCCATGCTCGGCTACTTCGGCGGCCGCTTCGATATCACCGTGCAGCGCTTCATCGAGATCTGGAGCAGCATGCCGTTCCTGTACACGATCATCATCGTCTCGTCGCTCCTGCAGCCCAACTTTCCGCTGCTGGTGATCGTGCTGGCCTGCTTCGGCTGGATGGGCATGACCTACTACGTGCGCGGCGAGTTCTACCGCGAGAAGGCCAAGGACTACGTGGCCGCCGCCATCGCCATGGGCGCCAGCGATCGCGAGGTGATCTTCCAGCACATCCTGCCGAACGCGCTGACGCCGGTCGTGTCGTTCGCGCCTTTCGCCGTGGTCGCCTACATCGGCGCGCTGGTCAGCCTCGACTTCCTGGGATTCGGACTGCCACCTCCCACGTCCAGCTGGGGGCAGCTGGTCTCCCAGGGGCTCGACGACATCACCTCGGCCTACTGGCTGGTGCTGACCCCGCTGGCGGCGCTCTTCGTCACGCTGCTCATGGTCGTCTTCATCGGCGAGGCGGTGCGCGAGGCGTTCGATCCGAAGCAGTTCTCGAGGTTGCGATGACGCATGCACACGACGGCATCGAGGGGCGCGACGACGGCCGGGCCGGCGGCGGCGGCGCTGCGGGCACCGCGGGCACCGCGGGCACGGCCTCCGCACCCGGCGCCACCGCCACCAGCGAGGGGCGCCGGAAGCTGTTCGAGGT
>JASFRE010000262.1:0-6659 GCA_050115055.1 Candidatus Eiseniibacteriota bacterium
TTCGGCCGGCGTGGCCGTGGCAGTGCCGGGCGCGGGGGTGGTGGGGTTCGTGGTGGGGTCCATGGACGCGCTCTCGGGCGCACCGGCGGCGGCCGCGGTGCCACGTGCCGCCGGTCGCCAGGCACGCACCGTCTCGACCAGGCGGGCCACGTGCTCCGGGGGGGTGCTCGGGAGCACGCCGTGTCCGAGGTTGAAGACGTGGCCGGCGCCGCCGCCCGCCGCGAGGATGCGGGCGGCGCGCGTCGCCATGAGATCCGGATCTTCGAGCAGCAACACCGGGTCGAGATTGCCCTGGATGGCGTGCGGCGCCAGGCTGCGACGGGCACGCGCCACGTCGACGCGCCAGTCGAGACCGATGACGTCGGCGCCGATGTCGGCGAGGCGCTCGATCTGCGACGAGGCGTCGCGGCAGAAGTAGATCATGGGCACCCCGCACGGGCGCAGGGCGTCGAAGATGGCGCGCACGTGCGGCTGGACGAAGGCCTCGAAGTCGAACGGGTCGAGCAAGCCCGACCAGGTGTCGAAGAGCTGCACGCAGTCGCAGCCGGCCTCGATCTGCGCGCGCAGGTAGCCGGTGACGACGCGCGCCAGGCGCTCGAGGAGCGTGTGCGTGGCGCCGGGGTCGGCGTGCATCAGGGCGCGGAGGCGCGTGAACTGCTTCTGGACCCGGCCCTCGCACATGTAGGTGGCGAGCGTCACCGGTGCGCCGGCGAACCCGATCAGGGCGCGGCGCGGGTCGGTGGGGCCAGCGGCAGCGCCGGCCTGCGCGGCGGCGGCGCCGGTCTGCGCGGCGGCGGCGGCTTCCGCGGCGGCATGCTCGTCGAGGGCCCGACGGATGCGCTGGACGGCGTCGATCACGTAGTCGAGCCCGTCGGCATCTTCCGGCACGCGCAGGCGCTCGATGTCGGCGCGTGTCCGGAGGGGTGGATCGACCACCGGTCCCGGATCGAAGGTGAGGCCGAGCCCCATGGTCTCGACCGGCACCATGATGTCGGAGAACAGGATGGCCGCATCCATCCCGAAGCGCCGGATCGGTTGCAGGGTGACCTCGGCCGCCAGGTCGGGGCTCTTGCACAGCGTCAGGAAGTCGACGCCACGCCGCACCTCGCGGTACTCGGGCAGGTAGCGACCGGCCTGCCGCATCAGCCAGATCGGCACCGGCACCACCGGCTCGCCGTGACAGGCGGCGAGGAAGCGTTCGCGTCCGCCGCGCGCCGGCGCCGACGGGTCGGGCGTGCCGGATCTGTGCGGCGCGCGCGTCTCCATCGGCTGCTCGCTGCTGGATTCCATCGTCTCCCTGCCTCGTCCGGTGTCGCCGCTCACGCCACGACGCGGTGGAGCGCCCGCCCGGCCGCCTCGATCGTGCGATCGATGTCGGCATCGGTGTGGGCCGCGGAGATGAAGGCGGCCTCGAACTGCGACGGCGCCAGGTAGACGCCCTCCTCGAGCATGGCGCGGAAGTAGCGTCCGAAGCGCTCGGTGTCGGAGCGCGCGGCGCTCGGCCAGTCGACGACCGGCGTGTCGGTGAAGTACATGCAGGACAGCGAGCCGATCCGGTTGAGCTGGCAGCGCAGGTCGAGCGGCGCCAGCACCTCGCGCAGGCCGTTCTCGAGGCGCGTGCCCAGCCGCTCCAGCCGCTCGTAGATCGACGGGTCAGCGTCGAGCGCCCGCAGCTGGGCGAGGCCGGCCGCCATCGCCAGCGGATTGCCGGCCAGCGTGCCGGCCTGATAGACCGGGCCGACCGGGGCGAGCTGCCGCATCAGCTCGGCCCGTCCGCCGTAGGCACCGACCGGCAGGCCGCCGCCGATCACCTTGCCGAGCGTCGTCAGGTCGGGCAGGACGCCGAAGCGTTCCTGGGCGCCGCCCGGCGCCAGGCGGAAGCCGGTGATCACCTCGTCGAAGATGAGGAGTGCACCATGCCGATCGCAGAGCGCGCGCAGTCCCTCGAGGAAGCCAGCGGCCGGCAGCACGGTGCCCATGTTCGCGGCCACCGGCTCGACGATGATGGCGGCGAGGGTCGGGCCATGCGCGGCGACGATGGCCTCGACCGATGCGAGGTCGTTGTAGGTGGCGTTGAAGGTGTCGGCCGCGGTGCCGCGCGTCACCCCCGGGCTCGACGGCTGTCCGAAGGTCGCCGCGCCGGAGCCGGCCTGGATCAGGAACGAGTCGCCGTGTCCGTGATAGCAGCCCTCGAACTTGAGGATGGTGTCGCGGCCGGTAGCGGCGCGCGCCAGGCGGACGGCGGACATCGTCGCCTCGGTGCCGGAGCAGACCATGCGCACCTGCTCGACCGATGGCACCATCGAGCACACGAGCTCGGCCATCTCGACCTCGAGCGCGGTCGGGGCGCCGAAGCTGGTCCCGAGCGGGGCGACGCTCCTGACCGCCTCGACCACGGTCGGTGCTGCGTGGCCGAGGATCATCGGGCCCCAGCTGCCGACGTAGTCGATGTACTCGCGCCCGTCGGCATCGCGCACGCGGGCGCCCGCCGCGCTGGCGATGAATGGCGGATCGCCGCCCACGGCGCCGTAGGCTCGCACCGGCGAGTTGACGCCGCCCGGCATGACGCGATCGGCGCGTGTGTGCAGGGCGTGGCTGGTCGGGCCGGCAGTGGGGCCGGGGCCGGTGGCGCTGGCCGGGCCGGCGGCCGCGTCGGAGCCGGCGGTCGGGTCGGT
This sequence comes from Candidatus Eiseniibacteriota bacterium, assembly GCA_050115055.1. GTDB lineage: Bacteria > Eisenbacteria > RBG-16-71-46 > CAVPCR01 > CBDCWB01 > JASFRE01. The sequence goes on from JASFRE010000262.1 coordinate 2,676, forward strand.
GCCGGTGGCCGGGTCGGAGCCGGCGGTCGCGTCGGAGCCGGCGGTCGCGTCGGGGCCGGTGGCCGTGCGGTCGGTCGTCGAGTCGTCGAGCACCGGTAGACATCTCCTTGCCCGGAGTCTCTCCGGGCCGCTCGGGGCGGCGTCGGGTGCCGCGCCCGTCCGTGTCGTGACGATCAGTCGAGCGTCGGCGCGATCTGCCGGGCGAAGTAGGTCAGCACGATGTCGGCGCCGGCCCGGAAGATGCCGAGCAGCGCCTCCCGCATGCAGGCATCGAGCTCGAGCCATCCACGTTCGGCGGCGGCGTGCAGCATGGCGTACTCGCCGGACACGCTGTAGGCCGCGACCGGCAGGTTGAAGGTCGAGCGCACACGCTGGACGATGTCGAGATAGGGGAGGGCCGGCTTGACCATGACGATGTCGGCCCCCTCCTCGACGTCGAGCGCCACCTCGCGCAGCGCCTCGTCGGTGTTGGCGGCGTCCATCTGATAGGAGCGGCGGTCGCCGCGCTGCGGTGCGGACCCGGCCGCGTCGCGGAACGGGCCGTAGAACGCCGACGCGTACTTGGCCGCGTAGGAGACGATGATCGTGTCGACCAGGCCGGCGTCGTCCAGGGTGTCGCGGATGGCGGCGACGCGTCCGTCCATCATGTCGGACGGGGCGACGATGTCGGCGCCGGCCCGTGCGTAGGCCAGGGCGGCGGCGGCGAGCAGCGGCAGCGTCGCGTCGTTGTCGACCGTGACCCCGGTGACCGGGTCATCGTGCAGCACGCCGCAGTGACCGTGATCGGTGTACTCGCACAGGCAGACGTCGGCCCAGACCAGGAGCTCGGGGCGGCGCGTTTTCACCGCCTCGACGGCGCGCGGGATGATGCCGTCGTCTGCGTAGCCCTGCGTGCCACGCGCGTCCTTCGACGGCGGGATGCCGAAGAGGATGACCGAGGGTACGCCGGCGTCGAAGACGGCGGCGGCCTCGTCGGCGAGCAGGTCGACCGACAGCTGCGCGCAACCCGGCATCGACGGGATGGCGTGACGCACGCCCTCGCCCGGACAGACGAAGAGCGGCTGCACAAGCCCCTCGCGGCGGATGCGGCTCTCGCGCACCATGGCGCGCAGCGCCGGTGTGCGCCGCAGGCGTCGCGGGCGGTCTCGCGGCAGTCGCGCGTCCAGGGAGGCGATGGTCTCGGCAGTGGGCTCTCGCATCTCCTCGGTCCTCATCCGGTAGCCTCGCCGGCCCGGTGCGTCCGTTGCTTCCAGAGGCTGTCGAGCGCCGCGACCATCCCCGGCACGTCGGGGGATGGTGCCTCGGCGGCCGGCTCGACGCCGTGCTCGCGCATCGCCGCGGCGGTCGTCGCCCCGATGGCGACCAGCGGCACGCGGTACGGCCAGGCGGCGGTGTGGCCGGAGGGGGCCGGCGCCGTCGGGCCGGGGGCGTCCGGTGCCCGCCCGGCGTGCCGGCTCGTGTCGGCGGCCGCCGCCTCGAGCAGCGCGGCGAGCGACGACGGGCTGGTGACGACCACCGCGTCGATGGTGCCGCTTCGCACGCCATCGAGCAAGCGCCGCGCGCCCGCCTCGTCGGGCACCGTGCGGTAGGCCTCGACCTCCACCACCTCGGCCCCCGCGGCGCGCAGCCCGTCCGGCACCGTGCGCCGGGCGATCGACGACAGCGGCAGGAGCACGCGCACGGCCTGGTGCAGCAGCGCCGTCCCCGGCGGTGTCTCGGCGCGCCCCTCCTCGAGACGGGGGCTCAGGGCCGCCAGCAGTCCCGCTCCGTGCTGCTCGCCGGGGACCAGGTGGACCCGTTGCCCGTGCTGCTCGACGGCGGCTGCGGTCGCCCGACCGACGCACGCCACCTGCAGTGAGGCGGGCCACGGTGGCCGGCGGCAATGGACCAGGGCGCGGGCCGCATTCGTGCTGGTCAGCACCACCCAGTCGAACTCCTCGAGGACGGCGGCGGCACGCGCGAGCGCTTCGCGATCGGCCGGTGGGTCGATGCGGATGGTCGGCAGCGCCAGGACCTCGATGCCGCGCGTGCGGAGCGCCGCGGCGAGCGATGCCGCGAGCGTGGCGCGGCGCGTGATCGCGACGCGTCCGCCGCTGGCGTCGTGGGGTGCGGCGCCGACGGTCGCCGGCGACGCAGTCGCCGCATCTCCCGGGAGGGCGCCGTCGGGCGTGGCGCTGCCCCGCACCGCTGCCGCCACCGCCGCCACGATCGGCGCGGCACCCTGCGAAAGCATGCGCTCGGCCAGGCGCTCGCCGATCGCCACCGCGTCCGCCGCCCCGCCATACTCCACATCGCGGATCGCCAGCGAGCCGTCGAGGGTGCAGACCGCGGCGCGCAGCTCGAGCGCCGCGTGGGCGACCAGCTCGTCCGGATTCGAGCCCGCCGCGGCGCCGACCCGCGTGATCCGCGCCAGGGCTCCCGCCGGCACCTGGCAGCCACCCTCGAGGCGCCGCAGCCAGGCGCGCTCGGCGGCGGCCGTGGCGCGGACCAGGGCGTCGTCGAGTGGCCGCAGGATCTCGCGGACACGCGCATCATCCTGACGGCCCTCGATGGCGAGAGTGCCCTGGCCGGCCGCCGGTACCAGCACCACGGGGTCGATGATCTCGGTGATGCGGTCGGCATACCCGAGGCGGGTCAGCCCGGCGACGGCGAGGATGGTGGCGTCGATGCCGTCGGCGCCGCGGGACAGCTTGTCGAGTCGTGTCGGCACGTTGCCACGCAGGTCGACGAAGCGGAGGTCGCCACGCCAGGAGGCCAGCTGCGCTCGCCGCCGGAGGGACGAGGTACCGACACAGGCCCCCGTGGGCAGCGTTCCGGATCCGTCGGTGGCGCGGCAGAGCAGCGCATCGCGCGGGTCCTCGCGGGCCGGCAGCGCCAGCAGCGCCAGACCGTCGGGCAGCGTCGTCTCGACGTCCTTCAGACTGTGGACGGCGATGTCGGCCTCGCCAGCCAGGAGGAGCTCCTCGAGCTCCTTGGTGAAGACGCCGGTGCGCCCGATCGCGGCCAGCGACCGGTTGCGCACGCGGTCGCCGGTCGTCGTCACCTCGATGATCTCGACGGCAAGTCCCGGCGAGGTCGCGCGCAGCCGCGCCGCGACCCAGTCGGTCTGCCAGCGGGCCAGCCGGCTGGCCCGCGTCGCGATGCGGATCCGGCGGGCACCGGCACCAGCTCCGGTGATATGTGGGAGACCGGCGCTCATGAGGCCGGCTCGTCGCGGTCGTCGTCGGCGCGGCGCCGGGCGTCGTCGTCACCGCGCTGCATGCCGCCGTGCGGCGTGCGGCCGCCCGTCGCGCCATCGCCCGTCGTGCCGCTGCCCGTCGTGCCGCTGCCCGTCGTGCCGTCGCTCGGTTTGGCGTGCGCCGGGCGCCGATCCGGTCGTGATCCGGTCTGCGGCTGCTGCCGCGGGTCGCGCCGCGCCCTTGCCGGACGCTTCTCCCGGGTGCCCGAGGCGCCGCCGCCGCGGCGCTTGCCGCGTGACCGGCTGTCGCCCTGGGCGTCGTCGCCGTTCACGTCGTCATCGTCGAGCCCGAAGAGCTCGCGCACGATCGCGGCCAGGCGCTGGGTCGAGCCCGCTCCCGGGCGCGGGCGGCGGATCGTCACCTGCGGCTCGTGCAGCAGTCGATTGACCATGGCGCGGGTTGCCCGGTCGACACGCTTCATCGTCTCCTCGTCGAGCTGCCGGGCGAGATCGGTGAGCTCGGAGCGGCGCACGCGATCGAAGTGCTCGCGCAGGTCGCGGATCGTCGGCCCCGCTTCGAGCGAGCCCTGCCAGGTCTCGAAGTGGTGGACCTCCTCGGCGACGATCGCCTCGACCTGCGGGATCTCGCGGCGGCGCCGCTCGAGGTTGCGTTGCACGATGACGTCGAGCGCCGCCATGTCGTGCAGGAAGACGCCCTCGAGGTCGTTGACGCGCGGATCGACGTCGCGCGGCAGGGCGATGTCGATCAGCACCAGGCGCCGGTTGCCGCGCTTGCGGAGCGCCGC